>CACZHN010000186.1 GCA_902780985.1 uncultured Lachnospiraceae bacterium
GAGCCACTCTGCGGAAATGCAGTGGCGGGGTTATATAATATTTTTGAAAGGACAAATAAAATGGCAGAGATAAAGAAACTCGGCATTACCGAAACCGTGCTCAGAGATGCACATCAGTCTCTGATTGCAACTCGTATGCCGACTGAGGAAATGCTTCCTATCATCGAAAAGATGGATAAAGTCGGTTACCACTCTGTTGAATGCTGGGGTGGTGCTACATTTGATGCTTGCCTCAGATTCCTCAAGGAGGATCCGTGGGACAGACTTCGTAAGCTCAAGGATGGCTTTAAGAACACAAAGCTCCAGATGCTTTTCAGAGGTCAGAATATCTTAGGTTACAGACCATATGCAGATGACGTAGTAGAGTACTTCGTACAGAAGTCTATCGCTAACGGTATCGATATCATTCGTATATTCGACTGTCTTAACGATCTCAGAAATCTTGAGACTGCAGTTAAGGCTACTAACAAAGAGGGCGGACATGCTCAGATAGCTCTCTCATACACACTCGGTGATGCATATACACTTGATTATTGGAAGGACACAGCTCGTCGTATAGAGGAGATGGGTGCAGATTCTATCTGTATCAAGGATATGTCAGGTCTTCTTGTTCCTTATGAGGCAGAGAGACTTGTTAAGGCTCTTAAGGAAGGTTCAAGACTTCCTATCCAGCTTCATACACATTACACATCAGGTGTAGCTTCTATGACATATCTCAAGGCTGCTGAGGCAGGCGTTGATGTTATAGATACAGCTATTTCACCATTTGCTCTTGGTACATCACAGCCGGCTACAGAAGTTATGGTTGAGACATTCAAGGGTACAGACAGAGATACAGGACTTGATCAGAATCTTCTTGCAGAGATCGCTGAGTACTTCAGACCATATCGTGAGGAGTGCCTTGAGAGTGGTCTTATGAGCACAAAGATTCTTGGTGTTAACATCAAGACACTTCTGTACCAGGTACCTGGTGGTATGCTTTCAAACCTTGTTTCACAGCTCAAGGAAGCTAAGCAGGATGACAAGCTTCAGGAAGTTCTTGAAGAGGTTCCACGTGTTCGTAAGGACTTCGGTGAGCCACCACTTGTTACACCTTCATCACAGATCGTTGGTACACAGGCTGTTCTTAATGTCCTTATGGGCGAGAGATACAAGATGATCACTAAGGAATCTAAGGACCTTCTGGCAGGTAAGTATGGACAGACTATCAAGCCTTTCAATCCTGAAGTTCAGAAGAAGGCTATCGGAGATACAGTTCCTATTACTCACAGACCAGCAGATGATCTTGCACCAGAGCTTGATACACTCCGCAGTGAGATCGCACAGTACATTCAGCAGGACGAGGACGTTCTGTCATATGCACTGTTCCCACAGGTTGCTACTGAGTTCTTCAAGTATCGTGAGGCTCAGCAGAAGGGTGTTGATCTCAGCAAGGCTGATACAACAAACAAGACATATCCTGTTTAATCGGATTTTGTATTTATATTAACATTAACAAGCGGCGTGCATGCAGATGTATGCTGCTTGTTCTTTGTTTGCAGAGATGTGATTTATTGTTTATAATATGAAATGTTTGAGCTGTGGTAGGGAAGTAATATGGTTAAAAAGAAAAAAACGGTAAAGATTGTATTGATAATTGCTGCAGTTCTGTTATGTGCAGTGTTTTACTTTGTCTTTGCCTTTGCCCGCATGAATATAAAAATCACATCGGGTTCGGATGATATAAAAATATTAAATGCCGCCTGCGAGTATAACTCAGAGGAGTATGAGGATATTAAAGTTTCGGAGAAGTCTGTGTCTAACAGAGCTTTGGGACACGGATTTTGGGAATACGAAATTTTATATACCGACGGACAGGAGAAGCATACATTACATTTAAAGTATTTTAAAACATTGGACAGAGAATCGGTGAATCTGAAGGTGGTTCTGGAAAAGATAGAAGGAGCTTCCGTAAATGTAAAGATCTATAAGGGCAATGATCTGGAATTAGAAACATCTACGGATAATATCGATGCGGAAGTGTTTGCGTTAGGCATATAAGTATAAATTCGGTGAATATAATGAAAAAGATGATAATCGTCGGAGGCGGCGCGGCTGGCATGATGTGTGGAGTGAAAGCGGCCGACAGATACGACGTAACGATAATTGAAAAAAACGAGAAGCTGGGTAAGAAGCTGTTTATAACGGGAAAGGGCAGATGTAATCTGACCAATGATACGGACGAAGAGACTTTTCTTCAAAATGTGGTAAACAATTATAAGTTTATGTACAGTTCAATCTATTCCTATAATCAGAGAGCGGTAATGGATGATTTTGAGTCCTGGGGACTGAAGCTGAAAACGGAGAGAGGAAACAGAGTTTTTCCTGCTTCGGATCACTCGTCTGATGTCCTTAAGACGCTGGAAGATCAGCTTCGCAGGAAAAAGGTTAAGATCATGCTGAATACATCTGTTAAAGGCCTTGTGATCGAAGGTGACGAAGCTAAGCGTGTGACAGGTGTTTATATAGGACGTAAAAAGCTTGATGCGGATGTGGTTGTACTTGCAACCGGAGGGCTGTCATATCCGCAGACCGGTTCTACCGGAGACGGTTTTGAATTCCTTAAAGACGCGGGGGAGGATGATGTGGTAACAGAAGTTATCCCGGCACTTTGCCCGATTGTTATAAAGCAGTCTTTCTGTCATGACATGATGGGGCTTTCTCTTAGAAATGTAAAGGCAAAAGTAGAATTCATCCCGAACGAGATAACAAAGAAGAATAAGGTGAAAAAGCTGTATGAGGAACAGGGCGAGATGCTGTTTACGCATTTCGGAGTATCGGGACCTCTTATGCTTTCGGCTTCTTCCTATATCGCCGCATTTGAAAGAAAGAATGCGAAGAGTGTTGAAGGAAGAGTGATAATAACCGTGGATTTAAAGCCCGCTCTTACATTTGAGGAACTGGATAAAAGAGTTCAGAGAGATTTTGAGATGTTCAGCAACAGAGAGTTTTCCAACAGTTTAGGTCAGCTTCTTCCTCGTCTTATGATACCTGTTGTAATCCATGAATCGGGTATAAAACCGGATAAAAGAGTGAATCTTATAACTCACGAAGAACGAGAGAGACTGGTTAAAGTATTAAAGGGCTTTACAATGGAGGTTGCGGGCTTCAAGGGCTTCAATGAGGCGATAATATCCTCAGGCGGAATCGATGTAAAGCATATAGATGCCGGAACTATGGAAATAAAAGGAATCGAAGGCCTCAGAGCGGCGGGAGAGATAATCGATGTAGACGCCCTTACAGGCGGATTCAATCTTCAGATAGCATGGAGTACGGCAAATCTGGCCGCACAATAATAGACGGGTTTCTCTCGACTATTTGACGGTCTTATGATAAATTATTAGTTGGTGTGTCTCTTTAAATGCCGAAAAATTTTTTTTGAGGGGAATTATATGAATATTGCAATTGACGGACCTGCAGGAGCAGGAAAAAGCACTATAGCTAAGCTTGTGGCAAAGGAACTGGAATTCCTGTATGTGGATACGGGAGCTATGTACAGATCCATCGCCCTTTATCTGCTTGAAAACGAAGTGGATTATAACGATGAAGAGCAACTTCTGGCAGCTCTTGATCAGATAAATATAGAGATCAAATACGTGGACGGCGCACAGAGGATGATCCTCAACGGCCGTGACGTATCCGATATGATAAGACGTGAAGAGGTTGGAAATGCGGCATCCGCCACATCTGCACTTAAGCCGGTAAGAGCAAAGCTCTTAAATCTCCAGAGAGATATTGCCGCAGCAAATGACGTTATCATGGACGGAAGAGATATCGGAACAAATATCCTTCCGGATGCGGAACTTAAGATCTATCTTACGGCTTCCGTTGAAGTAAGAGCAGAGAGAAGATATAAGGAACTGGTTGAGAAGGGCGAGACGCCTGATCTCGAGGAAGTTAAGAAGGGCATAGAGCAGAGAGACTATCAGGATATGAATCGCGATATAGCGCCTCTCAGACAGGCTGATGATGCCGTGCTTGTGGATTCTTCATACATGACCATAGATGAAGTCGTTGCAAAGATCACAGAGCTTGCAAAGGCGGAGTAGCGGAGAGGTTTTGATATGGAAGTTATCTTGGCTGAAAAAGCGGGTTTCTGCTTTGGCGTAAAAAGAGCTGTGGACACGGCATTTGAAAAGGCCGAGGAAGCGGCAGGATCGGGAAAACAGATATATACATACGGTCCTGTGATACATAACGAGGAAGTTATAAAACGTCTGGAGGATAAGGGCGTTAAGATCTTAAACAATCTTGACGAACTTAAGGAGATATCGGAGAAATCCACCATCATACTTCGTTCCCACGGAGTAGGTAAAGATGTATATAAATTCATCGAGGATGCGGGGCACGAATACGTGGACACTACCTGTCCTTTCGTAAAAAACATTCACAAGATTGTGGATGAAAAAAGTTCAGCCGGTGCGGCGATAATAATTATCGGAAACCGGGGACACGCGGAAGTGGAGGGAACCCTGGGCTGGTGCTCGGGAGACGCCTATATAGTGGATTCCGAGGAAGATATCAGGAAACTGCCCGATCTAAGTGACCGTGAAATTGTGGTTGTGGAACAAACCACATATAGTTTGAAAAAATTTCAAGAATTAGTTGCAGTTTTGCGGCAGATTTATTATAATGTTAATGTTTGTAAAACTATCTGTAATGCTACCGAGGAAAGACAGAACGAGGCATCAAGAATTTCTTCGGAAGTTGATTGTATGATCGTTATCGGTGGCAAGACAAGCTCAAACACGCAGAAGTTATACGAAATAAGCAGACAGCATTGTGCAAATACTTACTATATACAGACACTCGATGACATGGATTTCACTGTTCTTGGATCCGCTAGTAGGGTAGGTATTACTGCTGGGGCATCTACCCCGAATTATATAATCAAGGAGGTTCATGACAGGATGTCGGAATTGAGTTTTGAAGAGATGTTAGA
>CACZHN010000187.1 GCA_902780985.1 uncultured Lachnospiraceae bacterium
CTTACAAATTCAAAAGATGTTGAAGTAACTGACAGACTTATCGAGGCTTTGCTTCTTACAATGAAGTATGAAGGAAAAAGAGTGATCAAAGATCCTGATGACTATGAAGCCAGAGCAAATATCATGTGGGCAGGAATGATGGCTCATAACCATTCATGCGGAGTCGGAAGGAGCCAGGACTGGAACAGCCATAACATAGAGCACGAGCTTTCTGCTCTTTATGACTGTGCTCACGGAGCAGGCCTTGCCGTAACAATGCCTGCGGTATTCAAATATGTGATGAATCACGATATCATGAGATTTGCCAAAGTGGCTGTAAGAGTATGGGGCTGCGAGATGGATTTTGATCATCCGGAAAGGACTGCTCTTGAAGGGATCGAAGCATTTCAGAAATTCTTGATATCTATCGGAATGCCAAAGAACTTTAAAGAACTCGGAGCAAAGAAAGAGGATATCCCGAAACTTGTCAATGTACTGTGCAGAGGTGACGGAAGAGACGGTACCATATCCGGATTCGTAACCTTAAATGAAGAAGACTGTACAAAGATCTATGAGATGATGGTTTAAGGTGTATGGGTGAATAAGATGGATAAGAAAAGAAAAGCATTGTTTATAGGCGGTACGGGAACAATAAGTACCGCTATAGTAAGAAGACTTTCAAAAGATCCCTTATGGGAAGTGTGGATCTTAAACCGCGGTAACAGATCAGATGCAGTGCCTCAGAATGTAAATCTGATCACGGCGGATATATCCGATGAAGGAGATGTCAGAAAAAAGCTTGATGGCATGCATTTTGATGTAGTAAACGAGTTTATAGGATTTAGCGTTGATCAGGTTGAACGTGACTATCGCCTGTTTAAGGATAAGACAGATCAGTACATCTATATCAGTTCAGCATCTGCCTACAACAAGCCTGCAGCCAGCTATGTGATAACCGAAGGAACGACACTCGCAAATCCGCACTGGGAATATTCAAGAAACAAGATAGCCTGCGAGGAGTTTCTCATGAAGAAATACAGAGAAGAAGGCTTCCCGGTAACGATAGTAAGACCCAGTCACACTTATGATGAGAGAAATGTTCCGCTCGGAGTTCATGGCAAAAAAGGATTCTATCAGGTTATAAAGAGAATGATGGAAGGAAAGCCTGTGATCATACAGGGAGACGGTACATCTCTATGGACGGTGACATTTAACAGTGATTTTGCGATAGGCTATACTGGGCTTATGGGCAATTCTCATGCCATCGGTGAAGCATTCCAGATAACAGGAGATGAGACTCTTTCATGGAATCAGATATATGAGACGATCGCCAAGGCGCTTAACGTAAAGCTTAATGCATATCATGTATCATCGGATTATCTGAGTGCAGCGGGTGATAAGTACGGATTTGATTTTGAAGGAAGCCTTACAGGGGATAAATCGGTTTCTGTAGTATTTGATAACAGCAAGCTAAAGAGAATCGTTCCCGATATGAAGACGAATATAAGCTTTGATACAGGTGTAAGGATAGCTCTTGATTATGTCCTGTCTCATCCCGAGTGTCAGATCGAGGACAAGGAGTTTGATGAATGGTGTGACAGGGTAATAGATGCACTGGAAGAGTCGAAGAAAAAGATCTAATGGAGGAATGTCTATGAGTATCAAATGGGGTGTACTGGGGACTGCAGATATCGCAAAGGGATGCACGATTCCAGGAATGCTTAAGGCAGATAACTGTGAACTGTATGCAATAGCAGGAAGAAATGAAGAAAAGGCGGAAAGCTTTAAAACCGAGTTTGGATTCAAGAAAGCATATGTCGGCTATGAGGCGCTTCTTGCAGACAGCGAAGTAAAGGCAGTATATATACCGCTGCCAAACAGTCTTCACTGTGAATGGGTGATCAAGGCCTTGAAAGCAGGCAAGCATGTTCTTTGTGAGAAGCCGATGGCACTAAGTGTTGATGAAGCAAGACTGATGTATAAAACGGCCGAAGAGAACAATGTCTTTTTAATGGAAGCATTCGCATATCTTCACAGTCCGTATGTACAGTCACTTAAGGATGATATTAACAGCGGTATCATCGGTGATATATTCTATATCGATACCGCATTTGTCACACAGGGATATGAAGAGGATATAAGGATCCATAAGGAACTTGGCGGCGGTGCGATCTATGATCTTGGATGCTACTGTACGACTATGATACTTTCTTTGATCGACAGTGAACCGACCTTTGTAAAGGCATGCGCTCAGTTTAATGAAAACGGTGTGGATACATTTTCAAGCGGCATAATGGCATTTGAAAACGGCATACGAGCCTCATGGAATGTCGGAATGGTACTCGGAAAAGGCACCAACGGACGTATGGACAGGCTTTACATACACGGAAGCAAGGGAATAATAAGATCAGATGTCGAGTATAATCAGTCCGGTGAACTCAGTTATACAATAGAATCACAGGGAAAGATCACAACAAGAAGTGTTTTGGCAAGACAGAACTATGCCCTGGAAGTAGAGCAGCTTGGAAGATGTATAGAAAACGGTGAAAAACCGCATGTTTCAGCTGAGTTTTCTTTAAGGAATGCGAAAGTGATCTACAGGATACTGACTGATATCGGATATAAATAATGCTGATAAAAGATAAGACCGCTTATAGGAGCGGTCTTTTTTATTAGTCAGAAAATGCATTTAATATGTGATCGATACAAAGTGCATCAGGACAAGAGTAATCAGAGGAGACTCTTGCAAATGCTCAGTAAATCGATAGTCCTTATCATATTTGAACAGGAAACTGGCGATATCAGCAGAGTCAGAAGCATTATCCCTAAAAGTTTCATAGCGCTTTATAAGATTAGATGCACTGGGGAAGCTCTTGCTGACATACTCCGTGATGAAAGCGTTTGCTTTCTTCTTATCACTCTGTTCATCAATGCCATCACCCCACAGATCATTAGCTGCGAAGCGTGCAGAATAGGTGTAATTTTCCTCGTGATCAGGATCCTGGTAGACCATATCAATGGTACCACCACCGATATCTACATTCAAATAAATCTCAGACGCATCAATTAGGCCTTGTTTTCTGAATGCATACCAGGGTACAATACCCTCCACAGGGTGTTTCATATCTGACTGTTTCATATTGTATCTTCCTGGGTCACCAGCCTTTACGTGCTTTCTTGCTTCTGCCCATGTTGTGTATAGTCGGTCACGTTCACGACCTTCCATTGATTGTGGATAGGTAAAGTAGAAATTGAAGTCGAGCGATGCGCCATTGAGTACGGCCTTATTCTTAATCATCCACATCAATTCATCGAAGTAGGCCTGTCGCAGGTCAGGATTCTTCCCCCCTCTTGCCCACTTGATATTTTGCTTGTAAACATTGCTACCTTGGGCACTCTGCTCTTCATTCAGGAAGAAGAAGCCGACATTGGTGTCTCCAAACAACATATACTTGTTTGTATCTGTATCCGACAGCCATGATTTAGCTGCACAGGCCGTAGTTCGGATGGGGAAAGAAAGCTTCTCATCATTATTACCAACAACAATTTCTTCAGGCAAGAATTCTCGTTTCATCGCTGGCTTGTAGTGTATGTAGCTACCGATGTCATAAAGACTCACCACCTGCTCGTCGCTTTCAGTGTAGAAGAAATCCTGGACATCATCAACAGTATTACCATTATCTTTACCATAGGCCACGTGGGTATTAGTCGTACCAAAATCTACACAGAACACCATACGGTCCGTTCCTAACTTAATACGTTTGAAGAGGGGAATGATCAAACCACGCGCCTCTCCGGCTTCTACCTCAATCACATCAAAAGCATCATCTATCATATAGAATCGGGTATTGATGGTATTGGTATTCGTACGCTCCCTTTGTTCGGCTTTCAACTGATGGTTGAGATCATTCATCTTAAAGAAGTTCAACTCCACTTTTCCTGCATAACCCAACATAACGCTGTATTTGTTGTTAGGATTGTCTACTATTTGGTAGAATGGGAAAATACTTAAGTTGAAGTGACGGTCGGCATCAGCATCATCAAAGTAAACGATCTCATCATCAGAATATGTTTTCCTCAATGTTATGACACCACTCTGGACGGGAATATTGAGAGTTACCGTTACAGACTCGTCATCATTAATATGAATACTATAAATACTCTGTTTTTGCACCGGTATGCCCTTATTATCATACTTGAAACTTCCGTCATGCATAAACTGGTACAAATCTTCAAAATTGAAAAATTTGAAGAAAGTACGTTTCAGGGGTGGCAGGAAGTCTACATCACCAGCATTACCTGTGAGGAAATGTTTGTTTGACATATTATCAGCCAAGCCAATGATTTTGTCCTCAAGGAAATCTTCTATACGCAGGTAAGGATACGGACGCTCTGTACCAGGAAGGGTACGCTTCCAATATTCCTCTTTCTCACCATGAATACTGGGCATCTTGCCACAATAGATTGACCAGGGTTCATCCTCATAATATAATGCACCAGCAATCTCCAAATTCGAATCAAGAACAAGTGGTGTCTCTACAGTCTTAGCAGCCTCTTGTCCACTTGCTTCCTTTGGCAAATGACTGCACTTGATTTTATAATCATCATTAACTTTAGATGCTACAGTAGGCAAACAACGGAGTCGCCATGCATCCTTTTCACCATTAGAAGAATCGCCAATGACAATAGCATCAGTCTTACCGCCGACAGCTTTCCCCTTATCATTAAAATTAATGGAATGAAGTTGTTCTTTATACTCTGCAACAAAATCACTAATCGTATAAGCCCCTTCCAGTCCGGCAATTCTGGCCCCAAAAGGAGTATTTTTATCATATAGATTCCAACTCTGTGATAGATAGCATTCGAAATCTGTCAATGAATTGTTGCGGCCTTTATAAGCAAACCACATCTTGTATATATACTCCTTAAAACGTTCTGAGCGTTGAGATAATGCCCGGGGAGGTGTCAGCTTTGTAGGATCATTG
>CACZHN010000188.1 GCA_902780985.1 uncultured Lachnospiraceae bacterium
ACAGAAGATTCCGGGTCATATTTCTGTCCATGAAGTAGGTAATACTTCCGAATATAATTCCAAAAGACAGCAGCAGTATCAGAAGTACCGTTGCCGTGATAAAAGACTTTATGCTTATGTAATGCTTTTTTCTGGTCTTGTTCATGATTCCTCTGGAAGTGGATTACCCGCTGCCCTGTATGCCTCTTCAAAGAATATCTCCTGAGCGTTCACCGCCGGAGTACCGTGCTCAATGTAGGTGTAATCTCCGTTTGCGTCGGAAATTCTCGCCTTCACGTTATCCTTCATCTCAAGCTCGAAGAATCCTCTGATCCTGTTCTTAAGATCTGCGTCATATATAGGTGCAGCTACTTCTACTCGGCGGACCGTATTTCTCGTCATAAAGTCTGCCGATGCGATATATATCTCTTCTCTTTCTCCCTTACCGAAAATGTATATTCTCGAGTGCTCCAGATATCTGCCCACTATGCTGACGATGCGGATGTTCTCCGTCTCACCCTCAACTCCCGGATGAAGACAGGATATACCTCTGATGACCATATCCACCTTTACGCCCGCTTTCGAAGCTTCGATAAGCTTATCGATAAGCAGCTTGTCCGTAAGGGAATTGATCTTGATGCCAATGTATGCATCGCCGCCGTCCCTGGCTATCTGGATCTCTCTTTCAATCTTATCTACTACTTTATTCTGAAGACACTTAGGAGCTACCAGCAGGCACTCCGTGGACTCCATAACCTCACCCAGTGAAAGAGCCTGGAAAACTCTGGCCGCTTCCGCACCGACCTTTTCATTTGCCGTCATAAGACAGAGATCGGTATAAAGACGCGCGGTCTTCTCATTGTAATTTCCGGTTCCTATCTGAGTGAAATACTTAACTCCCTCAGGAGTCTTCTTTGTGATGAGACACAGCTTGGAATGAACCTTAAGTCCGTCCAGTCCGTATATTACATGGCAGCCTGCCTGCTCCAGCTGGCGGGACCACTCAATGTTATTCTCTTCGTCGAATCTGGCCTTCAGCTCCACGAGAACATCAACCTGCTTTCCGTTCTCCGCAGCTTCCACCAGTGCCTCCACAACCTTGCTCTGCTTTGCAAGTCTGTAAAGAGTCATCTTTATTGATACAACCTCGGGATCGTTTGCCGCTTCACTGAGCATGTTCAGGAACGGTCTTATACTCTCGTACGGATAGTGAAGAAGCTTATCCTTCTCCGCTATCTGCGGAAGCAGCGGTCTCTTCTCGTCGAAGTCCACCGGCTTCTGAGGTATCCTCTTGTTGAAGAAAAGCTCCGACTTATGTCTCAGGCTGTCCTGAATATCAAACAGGAAAGACAGGTCAAGAGGACTTCCGATCTTGAAGATCATATCCTTATCGATATTGAGATAAGAAACCACCGTGTTCATGGTCTTCTTATCGATATCTCTCGTATACTCTATTCTTACCGGCTGAAGGCGCTTTCTCTGCTTGATGACCTCAGCCATATGATCGCGGTAATTCAGTTCCTCATCGTAAACCTTATCCGCATCGATATCCGCATTTCTCGTTACTCTTATAAGCGACTTTCCGAGAATATCGTAACCGTGGAATACAATAGGCAGGAAATGCAGTATTAGCTCTTCAGCCAGCATATAATAGCCCTTTCTTCCCGGTATCTCGATAAGTCTTCTGAACATTCCCGTATTACACGGAACTATTCCTATACTTGTCTTGGAATTCTTTCCGGCCTTGCCGCCCTTGGTCCTGCCGGATTCCAGCAGTGCTATGGCACATATATCGTTATTCTTGATGAACGGAAACGGCTGCTTCTTCGTCACGATATTCGGCGAAAGAAGCGGAAGGATATCTCGCTCGAAATAAGCCTTTAGATACTCGCCTTCCTTAGCATCCAGCTTGGCGAAGTTGATCAGGGTTATACCCTGCTTCTCCAGTTCGCCCATAAGTTTCTCGTAAGATGCGTCCTTTCTCTTGGAAAGATCCTTTACTCTCTCTCTTATGGCTTCCAGCTGCTCGGAATCCGTCATATGAGTTTTATTCTCTTTATGATCCTTCTCCAGAAGCATCTGATCATGGATCGACCCCACTCGCACCATGAAGAATTCATCCAGATTAGACTGAAAAATGGACAGAAAACTGAGACGCTCGCAAAGCGGCGATCTTTCGTCTTCCGACTCCTCCAATACCCTCTCGTTAAACCTGAGCCATGATAACTCTCGGTTCTCATACAGTTTGCTCATTACACCCCTCCTGATCATAATCCCCTTTAACATTATACATAGCCTATATTTTAACACAGAGACTGCGATTATTAAAGGGTAACGTCCATGATTATTCTATGTGAAATGTATTAATTCCTGTTGACAAAATAACCTGTCGGTCATATAATCCTACTTACCCAGTAGGTAAATACCACTATTGTAATACGAGGTATAGGTTATGTCAAAAAAGATTTTCTATCCGGACTTTTTCAACGATGTGTTCGGACCTATCATGCAGCCGGGTTCCAGCGGCGGTTTTGCGGGAACATCCAGGTCTGCCAGAGTTGCAAGATACAGTATAAATTCGGAACCCGAGGAAGTGACTTTCATATTCGCTCCCGGTTCCCATATGATAGACAGTCTCGGAACATTTATGGAAGACCGGGCATATCTGGGAGGAATCCTGGATTTCGATACCGAGGACGAGCGTCTCTTCTCTTCCCATGAAGTCGCAAGAGAAAGAGGCATCTCCTATGAATTCAGAGAAGGCCCGGAGGCGGAAGGCATCCCTTCTTACTCCGCATACATTTCCCTTAAAGGAAAGGACGGTGAGACCGGCACTGCTGTGGTAAGCTCCGTCGGCGGCGGAATGATACGTGCATATCGCCTGAACGACTTTGAAGTCGATTATCAGGCCGATACTTACGGACTTCTGGTCTGGAATAAAACCGGTGACGTAAAGAGCGATCTGCAGTCCTTTATAAAAAAGGGTCTGGGGGATAGCTTCGTGGATATACGTACCGTAAAAAACTCCGCGGGACAGATAGGCATCTTTGCCGAAGCGGACAGCCCGATTGCGGCCGACTTTATAGAAAGTCTCGCCCATGAGAAACAGGAATACAGAACCTTCCCGGCTCTTCTTCCGGTTGTAACTTCTCTTAAAAGAAAGCCTCAGCTTTTCGATACGGTAACCGACTGGAAGCGCATTGCCGAGGAGCGGGGCATCTCCTTTGCGGATGTTGCCATCGAATACGAGAAGGACTTTTCCGGCTGGAGCAGGGAAGAGATCATAGCCCGCTTCGAAAAGATCGCGGACATACTCTACCATCAGGTTCACGCTCTTGAAGAACTGGGCGTAGATAATGTAGCGGATACTCCGGTGCTTCCGGTGTACGGCAGGCATTGGGACAGATATAAGAAAGATAAAGAGCAGCTCTCCGACAGCCTCACCCAGCGGATCATAGAAAATGCTCTCTCCACCAATGCCAAGGTTCCGGGAGTAAAGATTGTGCCGGGTCCTATGGGTACCGGCGGCGGATATCTCTTCAGTGCTCTGGATGCGGTAAGGGAAGCCAAGGGCTACAGCCACGAGAAGCTCATCGAAGGACTGATCATAGCAGCGGCCTTCGGAGCCATAGCTTATACCCGCTCCAACCCCAGCGGTGAAAGAGGCTGTGTAGGAGAATCGGGTGTATGTAATGCCATGGCATCGGCGGCGGTGGCTCAGATGAGCGGCGCCGCACCGGATGAAGTGGAAAACGCGGCATCCATGGCTCTTCAGGCAAATCTCGGACTGGTCTGCGACGTTATCGCCGGCGGAAAGGAATTTCCTTGTATCACAAGGACCGTCCGTGCCGCAGTGACCGCTCCTCTCTATGCGGATCTTGCCAGGGCCGGCATCGACCCACTGGTTCCGTATCACGAAGTGATCGACGCCATGGAGGAGCATTATAAGAAGACTCCTCAGGAAATGCTCTGCGGCTACACCTGCGGAATAAACTGCACTCCGACAGCCCATAAATGCCATCTGTTCCAGCAGTCGGAATATATGCAGGGCAAATTGAAATATACTCATACGAGGTAACAGAGAAATGAGAGAAAACACAAGACTTGTACGATGTACCGGACCGGACCCTCTGACAGGAAGTCTCAGCGTACCGATCTACAGATCCTCCACATATCATCATGCGGAGCAGGATTACGATCCGGAAAAATTCTATTATTCAAGATGCGACACTCCTACCAGAAGAGCTTTCGAAAAGCAGCTGGCAGCACTGGAGCAGGGCGTTGATGCGGTAGCCACCACCAGCGGCATGTCTGCCATCGCGGTAGTACTTAAGCTGTTCAATCCCGGCGACCACGTGATCGTCTCCGGCGATCTTTACGGCGGAAGCTATCGTCTACTGACAAATGTATATAAGAAGTACGGAATAGACTTCGAATTCATAAATACCTGGGATATCGAGACCGTCCGAAACAGCATACGTCCCAACACAAAAGGGCTTCTCATCGAAACCCCTTCAAATCCGGCAATGCATGTAACGGACATCCGCGGACTGGCGGATATCGTAAACGAGGTAAACAAGTCCCGCGGCGTGGCAGCCGATGCTGCCCCTGACAGCAACCGACTCTTTTTCGCGGTGGACAATACATTTCTCTCGCCTTACTTTCAGAAGCCTCTGACACTGGGTGCGGATATCGTCATACAGAGTGCCACAAAGCATATCTCGGGACATAACGACGTACTGGCCGGAGCCGTTATCGTGAAGGAAAAGTCCCTTAGAGAATTCTTCTACTTCTATGCCATGAGCGAAGGCAATGTCCTTTCCGCAGACGACAGCTGGCTTGCCCTCCGCGGTCTTCAGACTCTGTCGGTAAGACTGGACAGGGAGCAGGAAAATGCATTCGCCATCGTGGATTTCCTTTTGTTGAATGATGCGGCGGCCACCGAGATCTACACCGGAGATCCGGATC
>CACZHN010000189.1 GCA_902780985.1 uncultured Lachnospiraceae bacterium
AGAGAACTATAATGATTTGCTTGCTGTAACAGAATATTTCGATAACTCCTTGTTCAACGTAGCCGTTTTTTCTGCAAGTTCCGTAGGACTAAATTTTCGACGCTGACGCTTTATTTCCCGAACGCGGACGGAAGCAAACTTATCCAGGAGATCCGCACGATCTATTATTCAACCAATGTAAATACGGAACGCATGGCTGTCGAGCAGCTGATCAATGGACCGGATAACCCGAATCTGATCATGCTTACGACCCAGGGTGTTCTTGTCAACAGCATCACTGTTGACGGCGATATCTGCACCGTGGACTTCAGTTCCGAGGTCAATAATATCCCGTTTGCCGATAACCCGACCGGCCCGGAGACGGTACTGTATGCGTTCGCCAATTCGATCATTGATTCCTGCGAAAACGGAAAGCAGGCTTTAGAGATACTGTCCGATACAAGATCTCATTTTTCACTTATATTGCTGGACCTTATCATGCCGGAAATGGACGGCTTTGAACTTCTGGAGATAATACGGGAAAATGCCAATCTGAGCAGTGTTCCCGTTATTGTCATGACTTCCGAAAAGTCCGCGGAAGTAAAAAGTATAAAGATGGGAGCATCCGACTTCATAACTAAGCCGTATGATATGCCGGAAGTTATCCTTGCAAGATGCGAGCGTATAATTGCACTTTATGAAAACAACAGCATCATACGTTCTGCCGAGAAGGATGAGCTTACGGAGTATATCCGTCAGTTTGAAGTTTTTGACGGAAGTAAAAGCATGGATGCCATAGTAGTGAATATTGAGCATTTCCATACTGTAAATGAAATGTACGGCCGCGAAACAGGCGATGCTGTATTAAGAAAGACCGGTGAAATACTTGTAAAGAGATTCGGAGAAGGAGACTGTATAGGATGCCGCACCGATGCGGACAGCTTTTATCTGTATGTAAATCATTCGGATAACTATGACAATCTGTCCGATGAGCTGTCAAATGCACTCAGTGAAAACGATGCATTTCCTAAGGTACGATACAGGATAGGTATCTATCAGGATGTAGATAAAAACGTGCCGGCCGAAGATTCCTTTGACTATGCGAAAATAGCCTGTGACAAGATCAGAGGTGATTATACAAAGCATATTCTTTGTTACAGCCAGGAAATGAGTGACAAAGACGTATATAACGAAAGGCTTATAAGAGATATAGAGTCCTCTATAGTTAATAAGGACTTTATAGTATTTTATCAGCCGAAATACGGAATACAGGGCGAGAAGCCTTGTCTTAAGAGTGCAGAGGCTCTTATAAGGTGGAAGCATCCGGAGCTGGGAATGATAAGTCCCGGAGAGTTTATTCCGTTATTTGAGAAGAACGGTCTTATTCAGAAGCTGGACAGATATGTATGGGAAGAAGCTGCCGTACAGATCGGTAAATGGAAGGATAAGTTCGGAGTTACGGTTCCCGTATCTGTAAATGTATCCAGAGTGGATGTCTATGATCCGGAGTTTGAAAACATTCTTGAGGATATCCTTAAGAAAGCGGGTATCACATCCCGTGAACTGATGCTGGAGATCACGGAATCGGCATATTCAGAAGATGCGGATGGACTGATACGTTTGATAAACAATCTAAGAACAAAAGGTTTCAGAATAGAGATGGATGATTTCGGTTCGGGATATTCATCACTCAATATGATAACCACAATACCAATAGATGTTCTGAAGATGGATATGAAATTCATTAAGAACATGAATAAGGACGAGAAGAGCCTGAAGCTGGTAGAGCTTGTTGTGGATATAGCGAAATTCCTCGGAGTTCCTGTAGTAGCCGAAGGAGTAGAAGATGAAGTGCAGTTGAACACTCTTAAAGAAATGGGATGCGACCTGATTCAGGGGTATTATTTCTCAAAACCTGTTCCGCCTGAGGAATTCGAAGCATTTATCGAAAAGGAACAAAATTCGTAATCAGTAAACGGAGGATAATGGTATGACAATAGAAAGCTTAAAGAACTTCGGAGCAAATGTAGAAGCGGGAGTTGCCCGATGCATGAATAACGAAAGCTTTTATCTTAAGATGGTTCAGAAAATTCTTGAGGATACATCCTTCGAACTCCTTAAGAATGAAGTTGCTGACGGGATGGATACAGAAGCTTTTGAAACAGCCCATGCTTTAAAAGGAGTAACAGGTAATCTGGAGCTTACTCCGGTCTATGATATGGTATGTCAGATTACGGAGCTGCTTCGCGGAGGTCTGGATCCTGCGGATAAATCGGAATTAGTCTCACTTGTAGACGGAGTTATCCTGAAAATGGAGGAATTGAAGAGTTTAAACTGAGGTAGATACGGTGGAAAAGCATAGAAGTAAAAGTATTACTTATATTGCTGTAATCGGACTTGTAGCAGTCACACTTATACTCATTCTCGGTACTGTATGGATCGGCCAAAGTGCTCATAAGGATTCACAGGAAGTTGCAAGAAGCGTGAGTTTATTATATCTGGATGAGCTTGCGGGACGAAGAGAACAGGTTGTTGCCGATAATTTAAAGGGCAGGATCAAGGATCTTAATACGGCACTGGAACTTATGACTAAGGATGATTACAGTGATGTGGAACATCTTCAGAGTTATCAGGCTAAAATGAAGAAGCTTTTCGTATTGGAGAAATTTGCGTTCGTCAATTCGGAAGGTCTTATTTACACATCTCTCGGTATTCAGGATAATATCGCAGATTACAATTTTGATTATAATAATCTGTCCGGTGCGGAAATATCCGTAAAAGATTTAAATACGTCTGAAAAGAAGGTTATCATAGCGACTCCCGTAGATCATATATCATTTGACGGGGGAGAACTGGTGGCATGTTTCATGGAGATAGACATGAAGGAGATGCTTTCGGGTGTATCCATGCATTCCCAGTACAGTGATACAACATTTTCGAATATATATACCGATGACGGCGTGGCACTTACAGATATGATTCTCGGAGGCCTTGCCGAGGAAGATAATCTCCTTGAGGCTTTGGCTTTGGCCGAATATGAATCGGGTTATTCTTACGAACAGGTGCTTTCGGATTTCCGGAATCACAGCAACGGTCAGGTATCATTTACCTATAAAGGCATAAAGGAAACCCTGAGTTATAATCATATTGAAGGCACCGACTGGATGCTTACTTATCTTATCCGCGAAAGCGTAATAAGTAATCAGATAAGTTCCATTTCAAAGGGAATCCTTATAAGAGGAATCATTCAGACGGTATTAACCATAGCGATAATAAGCGGTATATTTACACTTATGTTCGTTCAGAACCGTAAAAACGTAAAGCTTCGTCTGGAGAAGGAAACAGCCGATGCCGAAACCCGTGTAAAGCAGCAGGAACTGGATGAGCGAATTGCCATGCAGGAAAAGATAGAGCAGCAGAGTCAGGCTTTAAGTGATGCGCTCATTTCTGCCGAAGAAGCAAACAAAGCCAAGACGGTATTCCTGTCAAATATGAGCCATGAGATAAGAACACCTATGAATGCCATCATAGGTCTGGATAATATCGCCTTAAACGATCCGGAAACACCGGAGAAGACCAAGGAATATCTTCGTAAGATAGGAGTGTCTGCGGATCACCTTCTGAATCTTATAAATGATATTCTTGATATGTCGCGTATCGAATCCGGCAGAATGGTCCTCAAGAACGAAGAGTTTTCTTTCCAGAAGTTCCTTGAGGCAATAAATACCATGTTCAGCGGACAGTGTGCGGATAAGGGGCTGGAGTACAGATGCACCGTTGAAGGACAGATTGACGATTATTATATCGGCGATAACATGAAGTTGAGACAGGTGCTGATAAACATCCTTGGAAATGCGGTTAAGTTTACGTCAACGGGCGGAAAGATCGATTTTACGGTTAAGCGTAAAACATCCTATGACAACAAGACCACGCTTCAGTTTGTCGTTTCCGACACGGGTATCGGAATGAGCAAGGAATTCCTGCCGCATATCTTTGATACATTTGCCCAGGAAGAAGCTTCCGTAACAGGTAAATACGGCAGTTCCGGACTGGGAATGGCAATCTCCAAGAATATCGTTGAGATGATGAACGGTAATCTTGAAGTCGAAAGCGAAAAGGGTAAGGGAAGTATATTTACGGCCACTGTAACCCTGATGAATTCGGAGCATAAATCAGCCGACGACATAAGCAATGAAATAGATACAAAGAACATGAGTGTACTGATAATAGATGATGACAGCATAGCCTGTGATCATGCTAAACTGGTTCTGGAAAAGGCGGGAATAGTTTCCGATATTGCCATGTCAGGAGAAAAGGCCGTCGAGATGGTAAATATTAGACATGCAAGAAGAGCGGCTTACAACCTGATCCTTGTTGACTGGAAAATGCCGGATATGGACGGTATAGAAACCACCAGAAGGATAAGATCCATAGTGGGAAATGAATCGGCGATCATTTTCATTACGGCTTACCGCTGGGATGATATATTGGACGAAGCTGTACAGGCAGGAGTTGACGGATTCCTATCAAAGCCTGTATTTGCCACAAGCATAATTGACGAATTCCGTTCGGCTCTGATAAGAAAGAATCAGCTGAAGCCTGAAGGACGGGAAAAGATAGATCTGACCGGAAGAAGAATACTTCTGGCGGAAGATATGGCAATAAATGCTGAGATAATGACTATGGTACTTGAGATGCGTGAGATAGAAGCGGATATTGCCGAAAATGGTAAGATAGCTGTTGACCTCTTTGCTCAGCATCCTGAAGGATATTATTCCGCAATCCTGATGGATATGCGTATGCCTGAGATGGACGGACTTGAAGCTACACGTACCATAAGAGCCATGGACAGAGCGGATGCAGAGACTATTCCTATAATAGCTCTTACCGCAAATGCATTTGATGAAGATGTTCAGAGGAGTATGCAGGCGGGACTTAACGCTCATCTTTCAAAGCCTGTTCAGCCTGAAACATTGTTTGAAACACTGGAAAGTCTGATAAGAGAAAACGGAGATGCTCATTTTTCCCGTTTATGATAGAATGGGGAGGTATGTATATGTCTTTATCCGAATATTTAATGGAACACTGGGGCATGCTTGTTATGCTTGCGGGATTATCCATCGTTCTTTATGCAGATAAAAGTCTGGAACGACGGATGATCATTCGTATGGCCGTAACCATCGTAATGATCTTCGTATATTCCATAACATGTCATGTAGAAACCTATCTGGGAAATCAGATTGAGTTTTCTGTATTAAGACCGATTTTATCAGCGGGGAATTACAGCCTTATAACGTTTCTTCTTGTAAATATCATAATGATCGTTTATCCGGAACAAAAGAAATTCGTATACATTCCGGCTGTTTTGAATTCAATACTCTGCTTTATATCTATTAAGACGGGAATTGTATTTTGGTTTACGGATGACAATCATTTTCAGCGCGGCCCGCTGGGATATCTCACATATGTTATTGATTTAATATATATCATATATGTGGTATTCAGACTGTTTAACAGCAAAAAGATACATAGAGAAGATTATCCTTTTATGCTGTTCCTGGTCATAACATCGATCATGTGTCTGTGTATGCCTCTTTTTATGGAAGAAGT
>CACZHN010000190.1 GCA_902780985.1 uncultured Lachnospiraceae bacterium
TCTTACAGCAAGAATCAACGACCTTAACGAGCACTTCAAGCTTCATCCAAATGACTATCACTCAAGAAGAGGTCTTCTTAAGATGGTAGGTCAGAGAAGAAACATGCTCGCTTACCTTAAGTCAAAGGATATTGAGCGTTACAGAGCAATCATCCAGAAGCTCGGACTTCGTAAATAATTCCGAAATAGTCAGGCATGCACTAAACACTGTGCATGCCTTTTCTAGTATTACAGATTCCCAGGCAGTATTAAGAGGTATAGAAATGAGACAGGATATTAACGGTAAAACAGAAGTAATAGGAATAATAGGTCATCCCATAGAGCATACACTTTCCCCTGTAATCCACAACACCATCAGCAGTGAGACAGGGAGAAATGCGGTCTATGTGCCTTTCCATGTCTACAGAGAGGGAGATTCCGCCGCTGATAAGAGCGATATAGAAAGTGTGGTTAAGGGAGCTTACAAACTGAACATAAAAGGTTTCAATGTTACGGTTCCTTATAAGTCGGACGTGATCCCTTATCTTTCCGATATTGATCCTCTTGCAAAGAAGATCGGTGCCGTTAATACACTTGTCAGAACAGAAGACGGATATAAGGGCTACAACACGGATATGCCGGGACTTTATATGGCACTTCAGAAGAAGGGCGTCAAGGTTGAGGGCTCGGATGCTGTGGTACTGGGGGCCGGCGGAGCAGCCAGAGCCGTTCTTGCCATGCTCATCAATTACGGCGCGGAAAAGATATATCTCGTGAACCGCTCATTTGATAAGGCGGCAGCTCTTGCAGAGGAAATGAACGGGATATTCGCATCGCAGGCCGTAACGCCTGTAAGCGTAAATGATGTGGATGTTATAAAGGCTTCGGATACATTTGCCAAGGGATACCTTTTGTTCCAGTGCACATCCTTGGGATTAAAGAAGGATGACGGACTTCTCGTGGATGACGAAGAGCTTTACAGCCATGCAGCCTACGGATTTGACCTTGTCTACAATCCTGCGGATACTCCTTTTACAAAGAAGCTGGAGAGCTTTGGCGTGCAGTGCGATAACGGACTTATGATGCTTCTTTATCAGGGGATCATCGCATACCAGTACTGGATGGATACGGAGCTGGATGAGAAGACGGTGAACCGCGCAAAGATAAATCTCTGCAGAGCTATCTACGGAGAAAATGTAATCCTTACGGGATACATGGGCGCAGGCAAGAGCACCGTGGGAAAACGTCTGGCCGAGAAGTTGGGAATGGATTTCATCGACACAGATGAATATATAGTAGAGACTCGGAAGAAGACAATTCCGGAGATCTTCGCCGAGAAGGGCGAAGAAGGCTTCAGGGATATCGAGACGGAAGCGGTGAGATACCTTAGGGAAAACTGCAGCAATACCGTTATTTCCACCGGAGGCGGTGCGGTGCTTCGTGATGAGAACGCACGTCTTCTCAAGGAAACAGGCAGGGTGTTCTACCTTTATGCAACACCGGAAGAGACATTTAACAGAGTAAAGGGCGACACAGGACGCCCGCTTCTCGATTCCGAATCGGAAGAGAAGCTTAAGGAAAAGATTGTCAACATGCTTAATGTGAGATATCACGCATATATGCGTACAGCCGACTATCGCATAGATACGGACGGCAGGAGCGTGGATGATATTATCGGGGAGATTCTTTCAAACCGATAATATATCTTAATTGAGCATTGAAACAAGCATAGCATTGTGCTATGATAATTGGGATTGCGCGAGGCTGAATCGAGACTACTGAAAACTGCCTTTTGCTTACGGCAAAGGACCGCTTTCAGTTGTTTCGACTTAGGCATGATCCAGGTATTACGGATCACGTGCAATCTCAAATAAATTGCATGGGCCGAAGCCCGGAAAGGAAAAAACATGTTTAAGCAGTATGAAATGGAACTTGCAGGTCGTACTCTCAGAGTTGATATCGACAGAGTCGGCAAGCAGGCAAACGGAGCAGCACTCGTACACTATGGTGATACAGTAGTGCTTTCAACAGTTACGGCTTCTAAGGAGCCAAGAGAAGGAATCGATTTCTTCCCTCTTTCAGTAGAGTACGAAGAGAAAATGTATTCCGTAGGAAAGATCCCTGGAGGATTCAACAAGAGAGAAGGTAAGGCAAGCGAGAACGCTGTTCTTACATCAAGAGTTATTGACCGTCCTATGAGACCACTTTTCCCTAAGGATCTTCGTAATGATGTTACACTTGATAACCTTGTACTTTCAGTTGATCCATGCGCAAGACCAGAGCTTGTTGCTATGATCGGTTCAGCACTTGTAACATCTATCTCAGATATCCCATTCGATGGACCATGTGCAACAACACAGATGGGTCTTATCAATGGCGAGTTCATCGTAAACCCAACACAGGAGCAGAACGCTGTATCTGATCTTCAGCTTACAGTTGCTTCTACACGTGAGAAGGTTATCATGATCGAAGCAGGAGCTAACATCGTTCCTGAAGACAAGATGCTTGAAGCAATCTTCAAGTGCCATGAGATCAATCAGACAGTTATCGCATTTATAGATAAGATCGTAGCTGAGTGCGGAAAGCCTAAGTTCGAGTATCAGAGCTGTGCAGTTCCTGAAGCTATGTTCGAAGATATGAAGACAGTTGTTACTCCTGAGCAGATGGAAGTAGCTGTATTCACAGATGACAAGCAGACAAGAGAGAAGGCTATCGACGAGATCAAGGCTCAGTTCAAGGAAAGATATGCTGAGAACGAAGAGTGGCTTGGATACGTTGATGACGCTGTATATCAGTATCAGAAGAAGACAGTTCGTAAGATGATCCTCAAGGATCACAAGAGACCTGACGGACGTGCTATCGACCAGATCAGACCACTTGCAGCTGAGGTTGATATCATTCCTAGAGTTCATGGTTCTGCTATGTTCACAAGAGGACAGACACAGATCTGTGATATCGTAACTCTTGCACCTCTTTCAGAGGCTCAGAAGGTTGACGGACTTGATCCGTTCGTAACAGAGAAGAGATACATCCATCACTATAACTTCCCTGCTTACTCAGTAGGTGAGACAAAGGTATCACGTGGTCCGGGACGTAGAGAGATCGGACATGGTGCACTTGCAGAGAGAGCACTTGTTCCTGTTCTTCCTTCACCTGAGGACTTCCCATATGCAATCCGTGCCGTATCCGAGACATTCGAGTCTAACGGATCAACATCACAGGCATCTGTATGTGCTTCATGTATGGCACTTATGGCAGCCGGTGTTCCTATCAAAGCTCCTGTTGCAGGTATCTCATGCGGACTTGTTACAGGTGAGACAGATGATGATTACATCGTACTTACAGATATTCAGGGACTTGAGGACTTCTTCGGAGATATGGACTTCAAGGTAGCAGGTACACCTGAAGGAATCACAGCTATCCAGATGGATATCAAGATTCACGGACTTACACCTGCAATCATCAAGGAAGCAATTGCTAAGACTCGTGCAGCTCGTATGTACATCCTTAACGAAGTTATGCTTAAGGCTATCGAGGGACCAAGACCTCAGGTTAATGAGTACGCTCCTAAGATCACAAGCCTTCAGATCGATCCTGAGAAGATCGGTGAAGTTATCGGTCAGAGAGGAAAGACAATCAACCAGATCATCGAGGATACAGGCGTTAAGATCGATATCACAGATGACGGACGTGTTGATATCTGCGGTACAGATAAGGACGGCATCGATCAGGCTATCAAGACAATCAAGCTTATCGTTGAGCCTGTAGAAGTAGGCAAGACATACGAAGGTGAAGTTGTAAGAATCATGAGCTTCGGTGCATTTGTTCAGATCGCTCCTAACAAGGACGGTATGATCCATATATCAAAGCTTTCCAAGGACAGAGTTGAGAAGGTTGAAGATGTAGTTAACATCGGAGACAAGGTAAGTGTAAAGGTTCTTGATATACGTGAGGGTAAGATCAGTCTTGCACTTAAGGAGATTCTTGGTTAGTTCTAAATAAATAAAAAAGCATTGAGTAGTGTTTTTGTTTTTGGAGGGTTTACACTATGCAATACGGATATTTTGATGAAGAACGTAAAGAATATGTAATTACTAAGCCGGATACTCCGGAACCATGGGCCAACTACCTTGGCTCACCGGAGTATGGTGCTATCATTTCCAATAACGCCGGAGGATACAGCTTTGTAAAGTCCGGTGCTAACGGAAGAATATTAAGATATGTATTTAACAGTTTCGATCAGCCGGGACGTTATATCTACTTAAGAGATAACGAAACCGGAGATTACTGGTCAAACTCATGGATGCCTGTAGGCAAGCCGCTTGATACTTTCAAGAGCACGGTTCGTCACGGTACTGCGTATACAAAGATCGCATCCGAGTATTCGGGCATCGAAACAGAAGCAGTTTACTATGTTCCGCTTGATAAAACTCATGAGGTATGGAAGGTTAAGGTAACAAACAATTCCGACAAGCCTCGTAAGCTGACCGTAACAGGTTTTGCCGAGTTTACAAATGAGGGTAACTACGAGCAGGATCAGGTAAATCTTCAGTATACACTGTTCATTACACGTACATTCTTTGAGAAGAATCGTATAATGCAGTTTATAAATGAAAATGTAATAGCTTCTCAGGTTAACGGAAGTACAGCCAAAAGCAGATTCTTCGGACTTGCAGGTGCCGATGTTGCTTCTTACTGCGGCGACAAGGCAGAGTTCCTTGGAGGATACAGAAATTATTCCAATCCGGTAGGAGTTGAGTCGGGAGACCTTGGCGGACACCTGAACTATAATAAGAACTCATGCGGAGCTCTTGCTACAGTAGTAGAGCTTGCGCCGGGTGAGTCAAAGAGCTTTGCTTATGTTCTCGGTCTCAAGACTTCGGAAGAAGCTGATGAGATCATCAAGGGATACAGTGATGTCGAAGCTGCTGTTACGGCAGAGGTTGATGA
>CACZHN010000191.1 GCA_902780985.1 uncultured Lachnospiraceae bacterium
TATCAAGGGCGACGGCGGAAATCTCAGTCAGGGTCAGCGCCAGCTTCTGGCTATTGCCCGTGCTGCGGTTGCCAATCCGCCGGCTCTTATCCTGGATGAGGCTACAAGCTCCATCGATACCAGAACCGAGCGTGCGGTTCAGGACGGAATGGATAAACTGATGGCGGGAAGGGCTACATTTGTCATCGCCCACAGACTGTCTACCGTTAAGAACAGTGACTGCATCATGGTTCTTGAGGCCGGACGGGTTATAGAAAAAGGAACCCATGACGAACTCCTTGCTCAGAAGGGCAAGTATTACCAGTTATATACGGGAGTCGGACTGGAGTAAAATACACAAAACAAGAGGAAAACGCTTGATTTATCAGTTAAATTGTGCTAACATTAGTTCGATTTAAGGGTAAACAAGCGTTTTTTTTGAGGGAGTATGTGAAAATGGAATTACATCAGTCAGCTGAGGATTATCTTGAGGCTATTCTCATGATCAAGGAAAAGAAGGGCTATGTTCGTTCTATTGATGTTGCGAATCAGCTCGGGGTTTCCAAGCCAAGCGTAAGCTATGCAACGAAGCGTCTTCGTGAGAGCGGCTATATATCCTTTAACGAAGATGGTATGATCAACCTTACCGATTCAGGTATGGAAGTGGCTCAGAAGATTTATACAAGACATAAGGTTCTTACGGAGTTTTTCATTAAACTCGGTGTGGATCCCGAGAGAGCAAGCGAGGATGCCTGCGGAATAGAGCATGATATCAGCTCGGAATCATTTGAGAAACTCTGCGATTTCGTTAACAGCTGCGGTGTTCTTCAGGAAAATTGCGATATATGTGCTAAGGACTGTAAGTCTAAGAAATAAGGATATTGGGGTTACGATCTCCCGGTTCGTGTGTCACGAATTGGGAGATTTTTATATTTTCGGCCTATAATTTCAGTGGATTTACCGTTTTGACATTTAACATGCGTTACACTATAATGTTGCGGGTAAAAATCAATATCAGGAGTTTGTTAGAAAGAAGGTTAGTATTGATGGCTGAAATGTCAACGAAGGAGAAACTGCAGTATGCTGCGCTGGACCTCTTCTCAATGAAGGGATATGCTGCTACCAGTGTAGATGAGATTGCGGAATCGGTCGGCATGAAGGGACCGATCATTTACAAGTATTTTAAGGGTAAAGAGGATCTTCTCTACAGTATTGTTACATTATCCGACGAGAGATACAGAGAAAAGATGATGATGGAAAGTGCAGTTCCTATCTGGATTCACAACGGAGCTGAGTTAAAAGAGTTTTCCTTACATCAGATCAACTATACGGTCGATAACGAAATGATCGTTAAGATCCGCAGAATGAGCTCGATAGAGCAGTTCAGAAACACACGCCTTGCTAAAGAGGCATCAAAGCACCAGATTGATAATATTATCTCGATGTTTTCGAGAATTTTTAAATACATGATGGATAACGGTGCAATAGACGAATGCGATCCGGAACTTATGGCACTGGAGTTTACATCTCCTACATCGGTTCTGATCCAGTTATGCGACAGAGAGCCTGAAAGAAAAGACGAGGCTATGGCACTGATTGAAAAGCATATAGATTTCTTTATTGCAAAGTATTGCAAGAAGTAATCCCCGGAGGAATATACTTTACTTAAAGTAAAACACGATTTCTGATTATTACTAATTGATGTGACTTTTAAATCAGAAACCGTGCTTTTTTATTATATCATCTATCATTTCGGACTTTTCTTTGTAACCCGGAGATTTCTTCATGGCCTTGGTGTCGCAGTGACCGTGGCAGGCGCCTTTGTCCGGGCAGCTTCCGCAGGTCCCGTTCTTCTTCAGATACATGATGGCGGGAATGAGAAGCAGAAGTATTATTGCGAGAGCTATGATCGTTGGAAGATTCATATATTACCTCCGGTTAAATATAACTAACTACAAAGATAATAATCTTAAGTATAATGAGTGTCAAGCAAAAGTTTTTATGCCACACGGGAAGTTTTGGTGTATAATAACAAGATACTTGTGTAAATGAGGAGATAATCTATCATGAGAAAGTTTGAAAAGTCAGTTAAGCTTAACAATGTCTGTTATGATATAAGAGGTCCTGTTATGGACGAAGCGAACCGTATGGAAGCGGCCGGTGAGAAGATCCTCAAGCTCAATATCGGAAATCCGGCACCGTTCGGCTTCAGAGCACCTGACGAACTTATAAATTTACTTTCGAACAACCTTACATCAACGGAAGGTTATTCGGATTCCCGCGGACTTGTTTCCGCAAGAGAAGCTATCTTAAAGTACGACGAGAAGAAGGGAATCAGAGGCGTTACTCTTCAGGATGTCTATACGGGTAACGGCGTCAGCGAGCTTATCACCCTTTCCATGCAGGGACTTCTCGACTACGGTGATGAGATCCTGGTTCCTTCACCGGACTATCCGCTCTGGACGGCTTCCGTTACACTGGCAGGAGGTACAGCGGTACACTATCTCTGCGACGAGAGCGCCAACTGGTATCCGGACATCAAGGATATCGAGAGCAAGATCACACCGAGAACAAAGGGTATCGTAGTCATCAACCCTAACAACCCTACCGGTGCGCTTTATCCCGAATCAATCCTGAAGGAGATTGTCCGCCTTGCGGAAATGCATGACCTGATAATCTTCGCAGATGAAATATACGATCGTCTCGTAATGGACGGCAAGACCCATGTGTCCATCGCCAGCCTTACGGACAAACTCTGCATTACATTTAACGGACTTTCAAAGTCCCATCTTATCGCAGGTTACAGAGTAGGATGGATGTCTATTTCCGGAGATAAGAGTAATGCAAAGGGCTACATGGAAGGCATCAACCTGCTTTCGACAATGAGACTCTGTTCAAATGTTCCGGCACAGTCCTGTATAGCGCCGGCGCTTGATATGCTTGAAGAGACAAAGGCTCTCGTGGCACCGGGCGGAAGAGTTTACGAGCAGAGAGAATTTATATACAACGCAATTAAGAATATACCGGGAATGAGCGCCACAAAGCCTGAGGCTGCATTTTACATATTCCCGAAGGTAGACAGAGAA
The DNA here is from genome assembly GCA_902780985.1 of uncultured Lachnospiraceae bacterium. Next base: position 3,066 of record CACZHN010000191.1, read on the forward strand.
CTGTTCAATATAACGAATGATGAGCAGTTTGCTCTGGATGTGCTGAGGTCGAAGAAGATCCTGTTTACACACGGAGGAGGTTTCCATTGGGAGACACCGGATCACTTCAGGATCGTTTATCTTCCGGCTATCGATGTGCTGAGTGAAGCTATGGATGCCATGGGAGAATTCCTGATGACTTATCAGCAGAAAGGCTGAGTAAATGGTAACAGCAATGCTTTTTGCGGGAGGCGTGGGGAGACGTATGAACTCCGATGACCTCCCGAAGCAGTTTATGGAAATAGGCGGAAAGCCGATAATAGTAAGAACAGCGGAGCATTTCCAGAATCATCCCGAAGTGGATATGATCGTGATAGCCTGTAAGGAAGACTGGATAGGTCATCTGAATGCTTTGATCGACGAATATAAGCTTGATAAGGTACGTTCTGTGGTTCCTGGAGGAGACACGGGATATGCCTCTATTCATAATGGAGTTTTGGAGACGGCGAAATTCATGACGGCGCCGGATGATATCATCCTTATCTGTGACGGCGTGCGCCCTATGCTTACAGAGCGCCTGATCTCGGATTCCATAAGATATGCCCGCGAGAGCGGAACATCGGTTCCCGTAACTCCGAGCATAGATTCCCTTCTCTACAGTGAGGACGGAGAGTTTTGCAATAAGAGTTATGAGAGAAGCAGTATGTACATAACTCAGGCACCTCAGGGCTATACCATGGAGAAAATTCTGTGGGCTCACAGAGAGGCCGAGCGCCGTGGGATACTGAACCCTATATCTTCAAGCGAGCTTTTTATCGAGCTTGGGGAGAAGGTCAGACTCTTCGAAGGTGAGAGGATAAATATCAAGGTCACTACACATGAAGACCTGGAAATATTAAATGCGTGGTGTCACCACCGGGAAAGTGAGAATTAAGATTATGGTGAAACTATCAGAATGCTTAACGGCAGAACAATATGCTGACATACTCGAAGTGTCGGAAAATCCGGCTGTGCCTTGGGATGAGCTTACGGGAAAGACCGTGCTTATCACAGGGGCAGCCGGTTTTATTGGTTATTATCTTACGGCTGCACTGCTGCTCCGCAACGATCTTCACGATGCGGGCATCCGTGTTCTGGGCGTCGTAAGGAACATCGACAAAGCTATGGCGAAGTTTGACAGAATGTCCGAAAGAGAAGACCTGGTGCTTTTCGAAGTGGATGTATGCGATATCGAACTGGGAAATGTAATCTTTTCCTACACGAAGCGCAGTATGGGCACGGCTCCTAACGTGGATTCCTGGAATTCGGGAGTGGATTACATAATCCATGCCGCAAGCCAGGCTTCCGCATGGCATTTCGAGAACGACCCTGTGGGAACCATGCGCGCCAACCTTATCGGAACAGATAACGTACTTGAGACTGCCCGCAAACTGGACAGCCGCGTACTTATCGTATCCAGCCTTAAAGTTTACGGCGATGTGGATATAGATTCCTACAAGAGCTGCTATGCCGTAGGAAAGAGAGCCGGTGAGACTTTGGCGGTAAGCTATTCAAAGCAGTTCGGGGTGGATGTAAGGATCGCGAGACCGAGCTATATCTTCGGTGCAGCATCCCTGAGAGACGACAGAGTATGGGCTCAGTTCATCGCAAATGTTGTGAAAAAAGAAAATATCCTGCTTAAAAGCGCGGGAGCGGTATACAGATCTTTCTGCTATGTGAGCGATACGGCAGCCGGTCTGCTTACCATCCTGCTTAAGGGAGAGCCGAATACGGCCTATGATATCGCCTCAGAGATCGGAAACATATCCATCAGAGACT
>CACZHN010000192.1 GCA_902780985.1 uncultured Lachnospiraceae bacterium
TATGGGTTCAGCAGCTCAGCAGGGTAGATCAGGAGCTCTTGATACACTTGCTAAGGAGAACGGATGGAACATCGTTACACAGCAGACAGCTGAGTGGAACGCAGAGAAGGCTCAGCAGATCGTTCAGTCAGTTATCGATGCAGGAACAAGCTTCAACGTAATCTATGCAGAGAATGACGATATGGCTAAGGGTGCTGTAGCAGCACTTGACAAGGCAAACATCTCTCACGGTGTTGGCAAGGACGTAGTAGTTATCGGTTTCGACTGCAACAAGTGGGCACTCGAAGAACTCCTTAACAAGAACTGGAATTACGATGGACAGTGTAATCCATTCCAGGCTAAGTACATTGATGAAGTTATTAAGACACTCGAGTCAGGCGGAACACCTGCAGAGAAGACAATCATAATGGAAGAGAAGGGCTTTGACGCAAACACCATTACACAGGAAGATGTAGATAATTACGGTATCTAAGCTTTAGATAATAGGGGGTGCGGCATTCAAACATGCCGCACCTATTTTTATAAAATCAGGAGAGGTGAGACAGTGAAAGATAAGGCAGTTCTGGAATTGCATAATATACATAAAAGCTTTCCGGGTGTAAGAGCCTTGCAGGGAGTCGACTTTACGCTGTGTGAGGGCGAGATACATGCTCTCATGGGAGAAAACGGTGCGGGAAAGTCCACTCTTATAAAGGTTATTACCGGTGTTTATGAGAAAGAAGAAGGAGAGATATTCCTTAAGGGAAATGAGGGAGCAGTCAGCATTCATTCTCCGCAGGATGCTCAGAATCTCGGAATAAGTACGGTGTATCAGGAGATTACCCTGTGCCCGAATCTTACGGTAGCCGAGAATATGTTCATAGGCAGAACGAAAGGCAGCCTTACCAACTGGAAGAAGATGAATGAGGAATCCGACAAGATACTTCAGTCACTTGATATTCCGGCCAAAGCGAATCAGCAGCTTGCAACATGTTCGCTGGCAGTACAGCAGATGGTTGCCATAGCAAGAGCAGTAGACATGGACTGTAAAGTCCTGATACTCGATGAGCCTACTTCTTCTCTTGATGACAGCGAAGTTCAGAAGCTTTTCGGTCTTATGAGAGATCTGAAGAGCAAGGGCGTAGGAATAATCTTCGTAACGCATTTCCTTGATCAGGTTTACGAGGTATGCGACAAGATTACGGTTCTCCGTGACGGAAAACTGGTAGGAGAATATAGGATAAGTGATCTTCCGAGAGTTCAGCTTGTATCCAAGATGCTCGGTAAAGAGTTGGATGATCTTTCGGATATCAAGGGAGAATCCGAAGGATATAAGATTGACAATGCAAGTGCTCCGGTATTTGAGGCAGAACAGCTTCAGAGTGATGCCGGAATCAAACCGTTTGATTTCTATATCAGGAAGGGTGAGGTTAACGGCTTCACAGGACTTCTCGGTTCGGGAAGAAGTGAATGCGTCCGTGCCATCTTCGGTGCCGACCGTGTTATTGGCGGTAAGGTAAAGAAGAACGGTAAGGAAGTCAAGATAACCAAACCGCTGGATGCCATGAAGGCAGGTATAGCTTATCTTCCTGAAGACAGAAAGGTAGACGGTATCGTAGGTGATCTTTCGGTAAGAGAAAATATAATCCTTGCAGCTCAGGTGCTTCGAGGATTTATGAAGCCTTTCTCAAAGGCTCAGACATATAAGTTTGCGGAAGAGTATATAAAGCTTCTTGATATTAAGACAGCTTCTGCGGATACTCCGATCAAGTCGCTTTCGGGTGGAAATCAGCAGAAGGTTATAGTAGCAAGATGGCTGCTTATGCATCCGGAATATCTTATCCTTGATGAGCCGACACGTGGTATCGATGTCGGAACAAAGGTTGATATTCAGAAGCTTGCACTGAAGCTGGCAAGCGAAGGAATGAGTATTACATTTATCTCATCGGAAACAGATGAGATGCTTCGTACCTGTTCAAGACTCATAGTCATGAGAGACAGGAAGGTTGTAGGAGAACTCAAGGGAGACGATCTTACACAGAGCGGAATTATGAAGACAATCGCAGGAAATACAGAAGATAACGGAGGTGAAAGTTAAAATGGGAAAGAAGAAAGTACTTTTTAACAAACAGCTCCTCATTCCGATCGCTGCTATCGTGGCTCTGGCACTTTTCAATCTTATAGTTGATCCTTCGTTCTTCAATATAGAAAAAGGATATAACAGTGCAGGTGATCCGGTACTTTCCGGATACCTTATAACAATACTTGACTACGGTTCAGAGCTTGCAATCCTTGCAATAGGAATGACGCTCGTTACCGCAGCTTCAGGCGGACAGGACATCAGTGTCGGCGCAGCTATCGCTATAGCCGGTAGTGTTATCCTCAGAGTTCTCTGCGGAACGGAATCCAGACCTGAAACTTTAAAAGCACCTATAATTGTAGCTTTCCTTGTAGCAGTTGTGGTAGCTATGCTTTTCGGTGCATTTAACGGAATACTGGTTGCGTATTTCAAGATACAGCCGATGGTTGCGACGCTTATCCTCTTTACAGCAGGACGTTCAATCGCAGCCTGGATCAACAACAACGAACTTCCGATCATAAGCGATCCGTCCTTCGGAATCTACGGTGGATATATTCCGGGAATTCCTATCCCGACACCGTTCTTTATAGCAGTAGCATGTGTGATAATCATCATGCTGGTACTGAAGTTTACAACACTGGGACTTTATACTCAGTCGGTCGGAATCAACGAGAGTTCTTCAAGGCTGAACGGTATCAATCCTCAGTTTATAAAATTCCTTACATTCGTTATCCTCGGTATATGCGTTGCAGTAGCCGGACTTATCAAGGTAAGCCGTCTTTCAACAATCAACTATTCGGTTATAGCTAAGGATATCGAAATGGATGCAATCCTTGCGGTTGCACTCGGAGGAAATGCGCTTTCAGGCGGTAAGTTCAGCATGACAGCATCCATCCTGGGAGCTTACGTAATCCAGTTCCTTACAACAACACTTTACAAGATGAATGTAAACTCCGACGCACTGTCTGCATATAAGGCAGTAGTCGTAATAATACTGGTTGTTCTCAGTACACCTATAGTAAGAAAGAAGCTGTCTCAGCTTGGGGCAAAAATCTTCCCTAAGAAGGAGGTGGCGTAAATGCAAAAGTTTAAAAAGTGGTTCGGAAAGACCAGTGATACAAACCTGCTTCTTACCATTACGATAGTAGTATTCTTCGTAATGTATATCGGAGCAATCGTATTTCAGGGAAAGGGCTTCTTAAAGCCGCAGACATTCTTTAACATTTTAAATTCAAATGCAGCACTTATCATTACAGCCTGCGGCATGAGCCTTGTAATGATCTGCGGCGGAATCGATATCTCCGTCGGTGGTGTGGTTGCACTCTGCAGTATGAGCTGTGCGGTATATCTGGACAGAAATATACTTCAGCCTGACAAATACAATACACCGGGAAGCGTAGCGGTAGCATTCCTTATTGCTCTTGCAATAGGTGTCGCTTTCGGACTTATTCAGGGATTCCTTGTAGCTTATCTGGAGATCCAGCCGTTCATAGTAACGCTGGCGGGTATGTTCTTTGCGAGAGGTATGACCACAATAGTTCATACAGCTCCGTTCAATGTTGAGAATGAAAACTTTGTATCACTTAAGGATACAAGAGTTGTAGTTCCGGGATTCGGTTCGGTGAATAAACTCGGTAACTACGTAGATGCTTATGTAGAGATAGGCGTTATAGTAGCAATATTGTTAGTAATAACACTTTTCGTTGTTCTGAGATGGACACGCCTTGGCCGCAGCTTCTATGCGGTAGGAGGAAATGCACAGAGTGCTCTGATGCTCGGAATTAATGTAAAGAAGACAAAGTTCATGTCACATCTTATCTGCGGAACATTAGCAGGAATCGCAGGCTTTGTATACTTCATGCATGTAGGATCCGGTTCGGCATCTCATGCAAGCGGTATGGAAATGAACGCAATAGCATCATCCATCATCGGCGGAACAATGCTTACCGGCGGTGTAGGTAATATAATCGGAACACTCTTCGGAGTTCTGTCCCTTTCAACTATCCAGAACATAGTTGCATCAGCCGGACTTGGTCAGGCTTGGTGGACAGGTATAACCATAGCCGGAATGCTCTGTTTATTCCTCATAATACAGAGTGTGGTTATGGCAAAGAAAAAGAAACTTCTTACAAAGTAAAAAACTTCTTCAACTAACCTAGATCGGGGAGATAAGAAAATGGAGTAAAGTCTTCGTTTTCATATCTCCCCGATCGCTTTCTGTTTTGTGAAAAACAATATATATGACATTAATGAAAGATATTTACGATTTTTCTTGACACCCAATTTGGGTTATGGTAATATTTCTTCAATGCAAATATAGGGAGTAGCTAACAAAGCTAAATTCGTCGGTATACAGGCGGATGAAGCGTTGGTTGCATCTTCGTCAGTACGATTGGTTTTAAAAAATCAATCCGGAGTGTAAATAATCAGCGAGACTAATTTGTGGTTTAACAGCCGCAGAGTAGTCTCGCTTTTGTTATATAAAAAATTAGTGAGATTAAAAGTATTTACAGAAAGGAGGTAGCAAAATGGCATATTTTCCACCGGTTCCGGCAATTCGTAGGAATCTTCTTATTACGAGGCTCAGAGCGTGCAACGCCGTCTCAATGGAAACGGCTGTGACGCTTAGTGAAGCGGGGATCATAAATCCCAACGGATTTACCCGGATCACTGAACTCCTATGTAAGAGAAGGATAATATTTAAAGAAGGCAACAGGTATTACCTGGGACTTCGAAATTTGAAACGTCAGTAATGACATACATTTATTAGTGAAGGTTTTTT
>CACZHN010000193.1 GCA_902780985.1 uncultured Lachnospiraceae bacterium
GATAGCTGCGAACTGCTGTGAAGCACCACCCTGAAGGAAGAGTACCTTGTAGTTATCAGGAATCTTCATGAGATCACGAAGGTCCTTCTCTGCCTCCTTGATGATTGCGTCGTATGTCTTTGAGCGGTGGCTCATCTCCATAACCGACTGTCCGCTTCCCTTGTAGTCAAGCATCTCGTCAGCTGCCTGACGAAGAACTACCTCAGGAAGGATTGATGGTCCTGCTGAAAAATTGTAAACTCTAGCCATTTCTTATTCCTCCATAATATATGTGAATTAATTTATTAACGTTTTATATTACTTATTAAGTGCTTCTTCCGAATCAAAGCATGTCTCGATTGCGGCGCCCGGTGCAACCATCGGCCAAACCTTGTCGTCTGCCTGGATCCGGCAGTCGATCACATAAGGTCCCTTGCCCTTAAGTGCTTCCCTGAGTGCCTTGGTGAACTCTTCTACTGTAGTTACTCTGAAGGCTGTTGCTCCGAGACCCTCGGATACCTTAACAAAGTCCACTCCATCAGAAAGAACAGTGTTAGAATATCTCTTTCCGTAGAAAAGAGTCTGCCACTGCCTCACCATACCAAGTACCTGGTTATTGATAACGACTTCAATAACGTGTACATTCTCCCTTGCAGCTGTCGCGAGCTCATTCATGTTCATTCTGAAGCATCCGTCACCTGCAATATTTATAACGGTCTTGGAAGGCTGTCCTACTTTGGCTCCTATTGCTGCTCCAAGTCCGTACCCCATTGTTCCGAGACCGCCGGATGTGAGAAACATTCTAGGCTTCTTATACTTATAATACTGTGCAGCCCACATCTGATGCTGGCCTACATCGGTAGTTATAATAGCATTTCCCTTAGTCTCCTCATAGATTTTACTCACAACTGCTGGTCCTGTCAAATGTTTCATATCATAATTTAACGGATTTTTGTCCATCAGCTGCTTTATCTCTTTCATCCATGCAGTTTTACGTGATTCCTTAACTCCTGCATTGATCTTCTTGAGGATTTCGGCTGCATCACCGACTACGCTTGCATCAACATCTATATTCTTGTTAATTTCCGCTGCATCGATATCTATATGAAGAATCTTTGCAGACTTAGCGAACTTGGCTGCATTTCCGATCACTCTGTCGGAGAATCTTGCACCTACTACTATGAGAAGGTCTGCCATATTTACTCCGAAGTTTGATGCCTTTGTTCCGTGCATACCGATCATTCCGGTATAGTGTGAACTTGTTCCGTCAAATGCGCCCTTGCCCATAAGGGTATCACATACAGGTGCATCGATCTTCTTAACAAGCTCTGCAAGTTCCTTTGAAGCGCCTGCAAGTGTAACACCGCCGCCCGCAAGGACGTAAGGTCTCTTGGATGCGTTGATCATCTCGATTGCATTTGCAATGTCCGTATCCTTGATAGTTTCCTTAACCTTCTTGATCGGTTCAGGCTTCTTAGCTACGTAATCTGCCATGCTTGCTGTAACGTCTTTTGTTATATCAACCAGAACAGGTCCCGGTCTTCCGGACTTAGCAATCTTAAATGCGCGGCGAAGTGTATCTGCCAGTTCATGTACGTTCTTGACGATGAAGCTGTACTTTGTGATAGGCATAACCACGCCTGTGATATCTATTTCCTGGAAGCTGTCTTTTCCAAGGAGTGCCACACCGACGTTAGCTGTGATTGCGACCATAGGGATTGAATCCATGTATGCTGTTGCGATACCTGTGACGAGATTTGTTGCTCCCGGGCCACTGGTTGCGAAACATACGCCGACCTTTCCTGTTGCTCTGGCATAACCGTCTGCTGCGTGACTTGCCCCCTGCTCATGAGATGTCAGAACGTGTCTGATCTCATTTGAATGCTTGTAGAGTTCATCGTAGATATTGAGGATTGCTCCTCCCGGATATCCAAATACTGTATCTACGCCCTGCTCTTTAAGGCATTCGATAACAATTTCTGAACCTGTTAACTGCATATTCTCTCTCCTTCTATATTATCGATAATCTTAGTCAGCCTTAGGAATCTCGAGGATAGCACCGCGGTTACCGCTTGTAACCATTGATGCGTAACGTGCAAGGTATCCGGTCTTAACCTTCGGCTCACGTGGAGTCCAAGCTGCACGTCTCTTCTCAAGTTCTTCATCTGAGACTTTAAGATTGATCGAATAATTATTTATATCAATTTCAATGATATCGCCTTCTTCAACAAGTGCGATAGGTCCGCCTACTGCTGCTTCAGGGCTCACGTGACCGATTGAAGCACCACGGCTTGCTCCCGAGAAACGTCCGTCTGTGATAAGTGCAACGGTGCTTCCCAGACCCATACCTGCGATAGCTGATGTTGGGTTAAGCATTTCTCTCATACCAGGACCACCCTTAGGTCCCTCGTATCTGATGACTACTACGTCACCGTCTACGATCTTACCGCCGAGGATTGCTGCAATAGCTTCTTCCTCTGACTCGAATACTCTTGCAGGGCCTTCATGCTTAAGCATCTCAGGTACGACTGCAGAACGCTTTACGACAGAACCGTCCGGTGCAAGGTTACCCTTAAGTACCGCAAGTCCTCCTGTCTTTGTATAAGGATTATCCGTAGGACGGATAACTTCAGGGTTTCTGTTTACCGAATTCTTAACTGCTTCACCGATTGTCTTACCTGTTACTGTCATGCAGTCTTCGTTGATAAGACCGAGATCGCAGAGTTCCTTGATGACCGCATATACACCGCCTGCTTCGTTAAGGTCTTCCATGTATGTAGGACCTGCAGGTGCAAGGTGACAGAGGTTAGGTGTCTTCTCGCTGATCGGATTAGCAAATGATATATCAAAGTCAAATCCTATCTCATGTGCGATTGCAGGAAGATGAAGCATGGAGTTTGTTGAACATCCGAGTGCCATATCTACTGTAAGCGCATTGAGGATTGCTTCCTTTGTGATGATATCACGAGGACGGATATTCTTCTTAAGCATATCCATAACAGCATAACCTGCCTTCTTGGCAAGTCTGAGTCTTTCAGAGTAAACCGCAGGGATTGTTCCGTTGCCCGGAAGTCCCATACCGAGAACCTCTGTAAGGCAGTTCATGGAGTTAGCTGTGTACATACCCGAACATGATCCGCATGTTGGACAAACCTTCTCTTCGAACTCTGTTACGTCATCCTCTGAAATCTTACCGGCAGTATATTCTCCTACTGCTTCGAACATTGATGAAAGACTTCTCTTTCTTCCGTGGATATGACCTGCAAGCATAGGACCACCGGATACGAATACGGTAGGTACATTAACTCTTGCAGCTGCCATAAGAAGTCCCGGAACGTTTTTATCACAGTTAGGGATCATGACAAGTGCATCAAACTGATGTGCGATTGCCATAGCTTCTGTTGAATCAGCGATAAGATCTCTTGTGACGAGACTGTACTTCATTCCGATATGTCCCATTGCAATACCGTCGCAGACTGCAATTGCAGGGAACATAACAGGTGTTCCGCCTGCTTCAGCGACGCCGAGCTTGACGGCCTCAGCTATCTTATCAAGATTCATATGTCCCGGAACGATCTCATTGTATGAGCACACGATTCCGACCATAGGCTTACGTATCTCTTCTGCAGTGTAGCCCAGTGCGTTCAGAAGTGAACGTGCAGGTGCCTGCTGCAGACCGCATTTCATGTTATCACTTGTCATAACTGTAATCTCCTTTATATCAGTTTCTAAATATCTTTAATTAAACTTTGATCCGATGGTGTAGATAATACTCCATAAATAATAACCTGCCGCTGCAAGATTCAGCACCATACCGATAATACCCAACAGTATAGACACAGGTTTTTTAACTTTAAAACCGCCTTTGATAGCATCAAAAGAGCAATATATTCCTCCAAGCAGGAATATTACAAATCCCACGCTGAGGATTCTGATCCTGAATGAACCGCACACGATTGCAAGTATCACATTGACGACGCCTATTCCTACTGCAGCCTGCCATGCCTTAGCCGGATCCTCTTCTTTCTTTTCACCGCTGTTAGCCGAAGTGTTTGCTCCGAACTGAGACGCCTGCTGATTCTGCAAATTCTGTATGTTCTGATTGTACTGCGCATTTTGGTCATACTGTACGTTCTGATTGTACTGCACATTCTGATTATACTGTGCGTTCGGATCGTACTGATTATTCAGGTTATAATTCTCGTCCATTTTTATCACCTACTGTTTACATATTTCCCACGAATATATGAGTTTTCGTACCACTAATACCTTTCAACCTACAAACCTAATGTCTTTGAACGACATTAGTTGTCCGAAAACTTTCATTTTATACCGCTTCTTCACAGGTGATGCGTGTTTAACCCGCCCATATAAGGGCTCTTAAACACGCACACTGTTCAGAAGCCTTATAAAACTTATATCATATTAGTTTACAAACAGATGCTTTCTGTTCTTGAAGTAAATAAAGTTTACAAATATAAGTACGATAGATGTAATGATATTAGCTACTGTTGAAGGTGTAAGAATATCAGATACGCCTGCGCCGTACTTTGAAAGGATTCCGCCGACTACAATAATGTAGATGATTGTAATACCAACTACTCCGGCAAGATAACCGAGATAGAAACGAGGTCCCATGGTCTTAAAGCCTGCAAGCTGGAAACGTGTAAATATAGCAAAGCCTGCAAGAACAAGGAAGCAAAGACCGAATACTGTGTCTGCGCCCTTTAATCCGTCAAACATTGAATAAACCATATCTTTGTAGCCCTGATAATGTGATCCTGTAAGAAGCTGAATACCATTATAAAGACCTACGATAGCCGAAAGGAAAAGCTGTACGTAAATGATGAACTTGAACCA
>CACZHN010000194.1 GCA_902780985.1 uncultured Lachnospiraceae bacterium
GAAGGTTATTATCTCTTCATCTTCCATACTGCCGTAAGTTCTCTTCATCACCGCATTTACACGGGCCAGCAACTCCTTCATGGAATAAGGCTTCGGAAGATAATCGTCTCCGCCCTTTTCAAATCCCGTTATGCGGTCATCCACGGATGTTCTGGCACTGGCAAAGATCACCGGAACTTCCGATACCTTGCGCAATTCCTCACAGACTTCGAAACCTGTGACATCCGGAAGATTTATATCCAGTATTATCAGGTCGAACTTTTTATCCGCAAGAAGTTTAAAAGCCTCATCGGCACTAAAGCATCTTTCCACATCGTATTTATAACTCTCGAGCATATCCGCCGTTATATCGGATAATGTCTCGTCATCATCTACTATCAGTATACTTTTCATGATTTTACCTCCGAAGATATGAATCATCAGAACATCATGACAAACGCCCGATCCGCGTTCGAATCGGGCGCTGACATGAATATTTTAACTTATGTTATGCTTGATATCAAGAGCAAGGATCACTCCGTAACCAGCTCTCTTGTGCTTATTTTCTTTACTTTGTGGGATGCCGTATATCCGAAACACATATAGCATATAACTACCGCAATCGCAGGTATTATAAAGTATATCGGCTTATACTCCAGAAGTACTCTTCTGATACCGAACATGGAGAATATCATTTCCGTAACCTTTACGGAGTACAGTCTTGATACGCATATTCCGAGTATTGTACTTATCACTCCCACAAATGCAAATCTGGCTGCAAACTGAAGCCTTATCCTGTTGGTTGAAAAGCCTATCGCATGACATATACCGATATCCGTTCTTTCCTGTATGAATATCTTGGTACATACCATCATTACTGTGATCAGCGCAAAGATAAATGTAAGGCCGTATATCATGACTGCAGATGCATCGGCTGCAATATAAAACATTTCCGATGTGGAATTGAGGAATTCGGCTGCATCAATAGCCTTTATATATATTTCATCTTCACCGTACAGAGACTGAATCTCTTCCACTATACGGTCATTTACACTCGGATCCTCCAGTTTCACTCCAAGGTGAGGCATATTCTTTATCTTTAGATCTTCTTCAGCCATATCACAGAGTGCTCTGAAGCCCTCTACAGACATACGTGTATATACACCAAGATCGTTCATTGTCTGGAACAGTCCCACAACAACATATTCTTTTGAGTATTCCCTGAATCCTACTGTAACTGTATCTCCCACATGGATATCCAGAAGCTTTGAAACCGCCTCGGTGATGATTATCTCATTATCGTTCTCTGCATTTCTTCCCTCATATACGTCATCCGGACTCGGATATGCTTCTACATCACATCCGAAGCTCTCACCATTTAAGGAAAGCGGATGATATTCATTGTAATCTCTGTTTTTTATATCCGTGTACTTAAGTATTATATCCTCTACGGTTTTCTCATCAAGTTCCGAACCCTCGGGAAAACTGAATTCAATATCACGCAGATGTACACCCATGGATTCGATGGCATTATCCGATGTTATAAAGTTGCCTTCCAGAGTTACTGTTATTACAGCAAACACAAGAAGCGTAGTGATGAATATCACGCTTATATATCTTTTCGGAGCGGATGTAATCCCTCTTAGACCCATTCCGAAGCCCAGTGCCCTTTTTGTTATAGGCATACGGCATGCACTTGAAAAATATACATCCTCTTTCCCTCTTGTTATGGCCTTTGCCGGAGAATTACGGGCTATCTTCCTTGTAAGGATGAAGATAAAGACAGCCGTAAATACCATTATGCCCAGTCCTATAAGCAGTCCTTCTTTTATGAGAATATTTCTGCAAGGTACTATGGATGTCATCGGAATAAAGAATCTGCTCATCAATCTTTCCAGAGGTACGGAAAGTATGATACCCAATATAACACCCAGCACCTCAACTATCAGGTATTCGATGACATATATCATCCTGACTTTTCCGTCCGTAAATCCCTGGCTCTTCATAATGCCGAGATTTACATATTCTATATCCATTTCCGTACTTATGCTGTGTCCCGATATGATCAGGAACAGACAGAAGAGAAATGCGGAAAATCCCATAGTGACTGCGATTATTATATCTGTAAATATCCCTGTATATTTACGGGATTCGTCTTTTGTAACTTTTATCCAGGAAAGATCTCCTATCTTTGTTTCCTTGTTAAGTTCTCTGAGGAAGATAGATGAAGATTCATCGGCACTTTCCGACGGATATATGCAGACTCCGTATCCGAGATTTGCCTCGTCCGTATAACCCGCATCATATATTTCCTTCTGTTTACAGTATATTTCATCAAAATCTTCATCACCGATGAAATATGTCTTTATTCCCATGGAAGAAGTTCCCATATAAGGCTCTTCCACAAATCCTTTTATCGTGAATTCCTTTTCGATTTCCGGGAAGAAGATCTTTATCTTGTCTCCCACTTCAATCTTATCATCTATTTTAGATCCGTAGGACAGATATATCTCACCCTTATTCAGCTTTTCGGTAAGGCTGCTGTCGTATACTTCTTTCATATCATCCGAGAAAACTCTGAGATTTGAAGGGATCCTCTCAACTATGTCACTTGAGTTATCCTTCACCTCTCCCGCCTCATGACCTATGCTGAAAAGAACATCCACAGTCTTAATATGGTCCACCTGAGGATTACTCTCAATCTTCTCCTTCAGCTCATCCGTCCAGGTTCCAAAAGGAAGATAGGAAATGATAGAGCCTCTGTCCGTATTTTCAAAGGCACTGTTTACGGAATCGTAATAGTTTTTCTTCACAGCCATAGATGCAACCATGGTTGTCATGATGATCACAGTAAGAATAAAGAATCCCGCAAAACTTCCCTTTTTGCTTTTAAGACCGGCTTTAACAAATGTAATTATCTCCATTGCTCCGCCTCCTCTTACCAGTTCAATGATGAGAGCCAAGAATTGATCTGTGTCTCTCTGGCTTTATCACTCTGGATCACTTCTCCCTTGCTGTCCTTCTCGCCGTACCTTGTAAGCTTCAGATCGCCGATGATATTTCCGTCTTCCAGATAAAGGATCCTGTCACCTCTCATAGCGGACTTTATATCGTGGGTTACCATTATTATGCTCTGTCCGTCTCTGCTGAGTTCGGAAAGAAGATCCAGGACTTCCGTAGTATTCTTTCTGTTAAGAGCACCCGTAGGTTCATCAGCGAAAAGAAGCTCTGGCTTATTGATCACTGCACGGGCTATGGCACATCTCTGCTGCTGGCCTCCTGATACTCTTGCCGGAATATGATCCGTACAATCCGAAAGATCCATTCTGTCCAGAAGTTCTTTTGCTCTTGTTCTTGTATCCTGTGCGCTCACTTCTTTATTAAGATATCCGGTGACGCATACATTTTCCATAAGGGTAAGATTGCTGATGAGATGCATCTGCTGGAATACGAATCCGAAATCCCTTATCCTGAGCTCTGTCAGCTTCTTCTCCGAATCCTTCGCTACATCAATCTCTTTACCGCTCTTGGCTGTATACCTGATATGTCCCGACGTCGCTCTGTCCATGCCGCTGAGAGCGTATAACAGAGTGGACTTACCGGAACCGGAAGCACCCATGATAACCGTGAAGTCTCCTTTATATATGTCAATGTCCACATTGGTAAGTACATGTACCTGCTTACCTTCGTTTGCAAAAGTTTTACGAATTCCTCTTCCTTCAAGAATTACTTCTTTCATATCAATCTCCTTAAATCGTGAACTGAAATATCATGCCTTTTCATCTTATGTGCCAATGATACATCAGGACATATTAAGGAGTCCTTAAGAAGAAGATTTCTTTTAAATTTTTACCAGCCCATGGATTCAAGCCATCTTAAGGTCTTCTGCTCACGTTCTCTTTCTTCTTCCCGAACATTCTTTCCGAGCTTAAACTCTCCCTGTATACCGCCGTCCAGGATATAGATAACGCTTTCGCACATGCTTGCCACCCTGCTGTCATGTGTGACCATGAGGATGCTTGTACCCTTTTTATTGATGCTGAGAAATGCATCCATTACGTCCGTCGTGGAAGACTGGTTAAGTGCTCCCGTCGGTTCATCCGCAAATATGATCTCGGGTTCCATGATCATGCTTCTGCAGATACACGCTCTCTGAAGCTCTCCTCCCGATACTTCCCTTATCCTTCTTTGGGCTATATGGGATATATGAAATTCCTCCATCAGTTTTTCAGCGCGGTCATAATAATCCTTACGATGCTTCTTATCCGCATGTACAGCAGGAAATGTAATATTATCTATGATGTTCAGATTGGAAAGCATATTCATCTGCTGAAATACGAATCCCATCCTGTTAAGTCTGAGCTCTGCTTTAGCATCCTCGGAGAGTTCGGTGATCTCGGTATTACGGAGCCATGCCTCACCCCCATCCGCCTTATCCATACCGGATACGTTATAAAGAAGCGTGGATTTTCCCGAGCCGGACGGACCTACTACAGCCACCATTTCTCTGGCTTCTATCTCGAAATTTACTCCTTTAAGGATATTGTCTTTCTTAAGATTTTTGACTTTTAATAATGCACTCATAATTATTCTCCGTATTTTAAACTTACCGTTATTCCGTGCCGCCGTTCAGACATTCCGAGGACCTGATCCTTTTAATCTCTCTGAGACTGAGTGTAACTGCAAGTCCCGCAGTAGCCATGGTGAGGATCGGTACAAAGATAAATGTCAGAACAGGATTTATAACAAACCTGAAACCCTGTGCTCCGAAGGAGCTGAGCAGTGTTCCTGCCATCTTCTGTCCCGGAAGGACTCCCAGGATGATTCCCGTCAGTATTCCCG
>CACZHN010000195.1 GCA_902780985.1 uncultured Lachnospiraceae bacterium
TTTCTGCTTGCATCCCTGTCTCTGGTAGGCATTCCGCCCATGGGCGGCTTCCTTTCCAAATGGTGTCTGGCGGCAGCGGTTATTCGGAACGGGCAGGGGGTGTTTGGCATTCTGCCCATCGTGATTCTTCTGATCTCCGCCCTGCTCACTGCCGGTTATCTTCTGCCTGTTGTGGTTGACTGATTCTTTCCGGGTAAAGATTTTGACGATTCCGGGTTGAATCCTGCCGAGCCTTCAGGGTGGATGACTGTTCCGATGGCCTGCCTGTGTGTTGTATCTCTTGTGATCGGCATATTCGGCAGCCGGATTGTGGAGGTACTGTTTTGAGACCCGTTATGATTCTGATTCCGATCTTTCTTCCTCTGGCAGGCGGGGCTGTCCTTCTGATGCGGCATCATATGGAAGAGATGCACCGGAAGTATGAATACGACAAGGCGCATCCGGAACCAAAGATCGGGGACACCTACACTGTTTATATTTGCGGCCGCCAAGTGGACACCTTGCGGAATGTCACCAACGTTTCGTATAATGAGAGAGGTGTCTTTTTTACGATAACGTCGAAGGAAGGGAAAGTGTCCCTAAAGGAATACTTCGGCGGAAACATTAACTGGAGGAAAGGCTAGTATGAGAGACATCACCGTATTTGCAGCATTAAGACCGGGCGCATTCGAGGACAAGTTGTTCAAGGACAGGTTGAATGACCTGATGGCAAAAGGCAAGAAGAAGGACCTCCGCAAAATTGTCCTCAAGCTGAAGGAGGAAGTTCTCGACTACGTCACGACCAATGCGAAGCGCATGAGTGAAAAGTCCGTGGAATTTCGCATCGAAGGCGGGCAGGTAATGCCGCAGTATCGAGGCGAGACCCACGGCGCCAATCCCATATGCGGTGTTGACGTTTTGCCGGACATCAAGGAAAAATTCAAGAAGGAAGGGTTTATGCTGGAATGGGAGTATGGCCGAGGCAAGTTGAACGGCAAGCTGATTTTCAGGTGGTAGTCCCTTTCGGGGGATTTGTCCCGCGTATATGGGCAATAAGAGGTAACTATATGAAGGGAAAGTATTATCCGGCGAATGTGATGTTATTGGAGGCGCTATGTGACGAATGCGGCGAAATCCTTCGATTTGTCCGGTCCGACTTTTCGAGGGACCCTCTTTGTTGGCTGCATACTTGCGATAAGTGCGGAGCGTCTGGTTGTAACAGCTCCGAAGAGAATAGTTAGAAACATGG
This sequence comes from uncultured Lachnospiraceae bacterium, assembly GCA_902780985.1. The sequence goes on from CACZHN010000195.1 coordinate 1,229, forward strand.
AGAATTTGTAACTGTTCGACAGGAGATATGTGAATGATCTTTATGTATCCTGTCGGATATTGTTGGTGAAAGGAAAGTATTTACATGCTTGAGCAGGACAGGAAAGACTTAGAGAGAAGAATAGCGGAATTACAGAGACGTAAAGCTGCCGAAAGAGCTGCGGCAGACAGAGCTTCGGTTCAGGGGAATGCCGGACAGAGACCGGTTAAGAGAACTGATTCGGCAAGAACCATAAGACCTGATGCAAAGACATATGCTCAGAGACCTGAGAAACAGCTGGTAGCACCTCCGTCATACTACGGCGAGGGTGAAGTACGTAAGAAGTCAAGCGGTCAGAAGAAGTCCGGCGGACAGAGAACCGCAGACGGACAAAGAAGACCAAGACCTGCAGACGGGCAGAGAAGACCGAGCAGCCAGAAAGCTGCGGACGGCCAGAGAAGACCGAGCGGCCAGAGATCCGCAAACGGTCAGAGACCAAACGGCCAGAAACAAAGAAGTCCGGAATATAACAGAAGGAAGTCTCTTGAGGCTGCAAGAAGACGTAAACACAGAAAGCAGATCTGGATGGCACAGAGAATCGGTGTGGTACTGGGACTGGTACTTGCCCTTGTTCTGTTCTTCTGGATGATAACTCTCATCGGTAAGGGAATCGGAAAGAGTATAGCAAAGCATAAAGCCGAGAAGGAAGCTGCTACAGCTGCAACAGAGGTTATAACAGAGGCTGCTACGGAAGCTGCCACGGCAGGAGATGCAACCGCATCGGGAGCGGCAGATCCAAGATATCCGACCTTTGAAGAACCGGCTGAATATTCGGCAGAAGCCATGAGAGAAAGAGGAGTTCCGGAAGAACTCATCGAGTTTTATGAGAAGTACAACGAGACCGCACCATATGCCTGGTTCTATCCTGAAAAGTCTCAGATAGATTACGACATGGATATATCCAAGGAAGTTACGAAGGGTACCATCCCTTACTTCTGTCAGTGGGATGACCGTTGGGGATATAAAGAGTTCGGGAGCAGTTACATGGGTGTAAACGGTTGCGGACCTACATGTCTTACCATGGTATACAGCGGACTTACGGGAAAGACCGATTATACTCCGTATGACATGGCTCTTTATGTAAGAGACCGAGGTTACTATGTACCGGGAAGCGGTACCGTATGGGGAACCATGGAAGCAATCCCGCCTGAACTGGGGCTGACCGTTGAGAATGTCCAGTTTGATGCGGAAGGAATAAGAAGAGAATTAAAAGAAGGGCACCCGATCATATGCAATGTGGGGCCCGGTGATTTTACCCTTGTAGGTCACTATATTCTTTTAGTAGGAGTTGATGATCAGGGAGATATCATAGTCCACGACCCTAACAGTCCTGAGAGGACTGCTAAGCATTGGGATGTGGAAGTGCTGATATCACAGATTAGAAATCTCTGGGGATACAGCTATCAGGAGTAATCGTTCTCGGTTACTACCTGATTACGGCCGTTCCTCTTGGCTATGCCGAGCATCTTATCGGTAGCAGCCAGAAGAGTAGTCATATCATCAGAATTTTTAAATGCGGTCACGCCGCTGCTGATAGTGATTTTGAGATCAGGATGAGCTTCGAGTGAGATATCTTCGATGGTTCTCCTGATCCTTTCTATTCTTGTGGCGGCAACTTCGAGACTTATGGAGTTGATGAGATATATAAACTCATCTCCGCTGTATCTTGCGACAATCTCGCCGCTGTATTCGTCCATAGATTTATTGAGCTGTTCGGCAATCTTTTTCAGTGCCATGTCACCGAAGAGGTTGCCGTATTTGTCATTTATCTGCTTGAAATTATCAATATCGATAAGTGCGAGATAGAAGCTGTCCGATGTGAACAGATCCGTCTGGTCCATCTTTTCTATACGGGTGAAGAAGTAGTGACGATCATAGAGATCCGTCAGCTCGTCTCTTATGGAGAGATACTGCATCTTCTCAACAAGTGCACGGCTTTTCTCACGCTCTGCACGGTAAGCCAGCATGATAACGATGGTACAGCCGCATATGAAGATGGTCATGAAAACAAAGGATGACAGGACATCCACTACACGTGTCGAAGGAGTGATCTCAGGATAGATCTCCTCGGCAAAAGAAAGCCGCTGGTCGGAACCTGCCATAAAGAAATAAGAGCAGGCTATGATCACGCAGTCTATGATAAATGAAATGGAAAATGCGATGGTTCTTGCCGGTTCACGAAGAATCGGAACTATCAGGAAAAGACCCGCCAGAAGATAAAGCGGGACGCCCGAATCCAGACCGCCGCTGGTTATATAACCCACGGGCAGGATCAGACAGTTAAGAAAATACACATAGATATATTTACAGGCTTCAACCTTATCAAGTGCCAATGTAAGATACAGTAGGATAAGAAGAAAGAATCCCGTAAAAATCGTAGTCAAAAGAGAAAATATACCAGTGTGCTCCATTGCGGTAAAAGCAATGGTGAGAGCATCCACCACGATACTGATGGTTAATATCATAAAGAATATACGATCTTTTAAATCTTCAAAGCTGTTAAGCTTATCTTTAAAACGCTTTATCATGCTAATCCCCCTGCATAAATAAACCGATTAACGTACCAGAAGCCATGTAATAACGGCCATAATAACCTCACATATAATAAAGAACAGACTGATCTTCGGAACCTTCCATCCGCGATTCTTCCTGAACTCGTCATGGAGCGGGAAGCGGATTTTTCCGAAAAGATTCAGATGAATGGTCCTCATAAGCGCCAGCTTCAGAAGACCGAGACCTCCGTCTACAAGGAATACCAGTGACAGAAGAACGAATACAAAAGGATGACCGGACTTCATGCAAAGAAGTGCCAGGAAGAAACCGATAGTCCTTGAACCTGCATCGCCCATAAGAAGCTTACTAGGAAACCAGTTATAACAAAGGTAAGCTATAAGGACCGCTGCAAGGATAATACCCATATTTCCGTATCCTTCAAAGAGAAGGAAGAAAGCAAGCAGCTCAACTACAGAAACTCCGCCGCACAGACCGTCAACACCGTCTGAGCAATTGGTTACATTTATGGAACCCCATATAAGAGCTATTCCAAGTATAACATAAATTACAGGAAAAATTGTGAATTCATTTCCAAAAAATTGAACTTTTGTACCGTTGAAGATTACGAATATGATCGAACCTGCTGCTGCAAGACCGAGATCAAGAAGTCCCTTGATAAGTTCTCCCCAAGGAGCCTTTGCACTGTCGTCCAGAAAGCCCGTTATCATCATGGCAAGGCAGAGGATGATATAAAGCACACGCTCGAGTGTGATCGGCAGGAACAGTAAACTTGTGATAAGAAAGACCAGAACGAAGATGAAACCGGCTCCGGTTATCTTGCCTTTTGACTTTGTATTGATTGGGATGACATTTCCGTTGGGATCGGTTACCACCTTGCCGTGGTCCTTAGGAAGAAATCCCGCCGGACGTATATAAAGAATGAATGTGATAACACAGGCGAAAGCAGCACCGATGATAGTTATCACTGTATCTGACATATGATTACTGAGTAAAGAATAAAGCATA
>CACZHN010000196.1 GCA_902780985.1 uncultured Lachnospiraceae bacterium
TGATCACCCTGCCTCCGTATGAATGCCCTATCAGCACAGTGCTTGTTATTCCCAGAGCCTGCATGAATCTGCAGAAAAAATCCGCATAGTCGGCAGGTCTCCACGGTTCCTCCGGCTCGGTACTGTCTCCGAATCCCGGCATATCAAACTGCACGACCCTGTATGTATCGTTGATACAATCTGCCGCGAAGTCATACAGATCTAGTCCTGTGCCCCAGCCCTGGAGAATGACAGCGGTCCTGCCTGTCTCCGGTCCGGTAATCTTATAATTGATATCATAGCCATTTACTGTCATATTCATAAATTGTATTTTACCATATATGACAATGACTTGATAACTTTATTTCCATATATTGCGTGTTCTCGGCCTTAACTTCAGTCCAGAACTTTCTTCAGTATTTCAATGGCCTTGTCTGTCTCCTCATCGCTGATCGTCAGTGGCGGCAGCAGTCTCAGGCGGCTTTGAGCAGGTATCGCCAGCAGCCCCTCTTCCATGAGCATCGATACTGCTTCGGCACCACTCATGCCGTCAAGGTCGATACCTATCATGAGTCCGAGGCCATCCAGATGTTTCACCTTCTTCATGTCACTCAGAGCGCTGCGGATCTTCCCGGATTTCGTCCTGACTTCTGCAAGGAATCCGTCTGTCATGGTATCCATTACGACACAGGCTCCCGCGCACGCAACCGGATTCATACCGAACGTCGATCCATGATCTCCCGGCACAAGAATATCGCAAGTCTTTTCTCCGCAGATGATGCCTCCGATCGGAAGCCCTGCGCCTATGCCCTTTGCAAAGGAAACGATGTCCGGAACGATCCCGTACTGCTGATAAGCAAACAGCGTTCCCGTCCTTCCGATTCCCGCCTGCACCTCGTCATCGATGAACAGTATATCCCTGCTCCGGCACAACTCCGCTGCAGCCTGCACGAAAGCTTTGTCAAGAGCATGCACGCCTCCTTCTCCCTGTACAAGCTCCATCAGAAAAGCACAAGGATCATACTTGTCAGTCAGCTCTGCCAGCTGCTCCGCATTATCGACCTCCGCATGCACAAATCCCGGAACGAGAGGCGCGAATACCTCCTGTGCCTCCGCCAGCGCTGTTGCAGTGACCGTCGCAAGAGTCCTTCCGTGGAATGATTTTTTAAGGGAGATGATCGTATTCTTCTTATGGTCAGCAGCCGTATTGCCGTACTTTCTGGCGACCTTGATGGCTGCCTCGTTGGCTTCCCCGCCTGAATTGGCGAACCACACCTTCCGAAGTCCGCTCTTCTTAACGAGCTTTTCGGCCAGCAGCGCCCCCGGCTCTGAATAGTACAGATTGGAAGTATGCTGGACTTTGCCGAGCTGTTCCGTCACTGCTGCCAGCCACTTCTCATTCTGGTATCCCAGCGAATTGGCTGCATAGCCGCTGCACATGTCGATGTATTCTTTCCCATCAGCATCCGTAACAGTGGCTCCGCACGCATGATCAACTACAACGTCATAGCGGTTGTACGTATGAACTATATACTGCGCATCCAGCTGTTTTATCTTCTCCCTGTCCATCACATCGTGCCCCCTTTGTAATACTTCTCACCTTTCTCCATGATAACGGTTCCCACGCCCCTGTCTGTGAAGATCTCAAGCAGCAGGCAGTGAGGTATGCTTCCGTTGAGTATATGAACACGGTTGACGCCGTTTTCTATTGACTGGAAACAGTTCAGAACTTTAGGGATCATTCCTCCGGATATTGTCCCGTCCTCTATCATCTTTTTGGCTTCATCAACGTACAGTTCCGAGATGAAAGATTCCGGATCGTCGGGATCTGTGTAAACACCCGATGTATCTGTGAGATAAGCAAGCTTATCGACATCAACTGCAAGGCGGTCAGCCTGTTGTGCGGCTATGTTCTGCCGTTTATGTCAAAGGGTTCGCGCATACTGAACATTTCGTCAGCATCGTCATTTCAGCCTAATCCGTATCTCGGCATGTATTCCGCATCAAAAGTTTATCTGAAGAATCTTTCAAGGGCATTAAATGTAGAGCTTAAACCTAGAGGCATCACTGTAACAAGCGTATGTCCTTACTGGGTTGATACCGGAATGCTTCCGAAGACAAAAGACGGGCAGGAGATCAAGTATCCCGGCATGATAAGCACGGATAAGGTAGTTCGTAAAGCACTCCGCGACAGCAGACACGGCAAAGATATGTCCGTACCGGGAATCTTTGCCAAATATTTCAGAGTATATGCAAAGTTAACTCCTACAAGTATTGTTATGAAACAGTGGATGATGGCAATAAGGAAGTATGTATGAAATACAAAATAGAAACCGAACGGTGTGATCTTTTTGATGTAAATATTCTGATAACCATGAAGGTTGTATTGAACCAAACAGTTCCTTTCAGCGACGTAAAGATGGCTTTTAATAAAGCCTGCAAGATTCATGAAATCCTTCAGTCCCGTGTTTTTATAGACGAGTCTGGTGAAGCTTATTACATAGAAAATGCATCACCCCGGAACAGCATATCCGAAACCGGCCTTTCTCTTGCAGAACTGATAAATGAAAATGAAAGGCTCCGTTTCAGAATTGAAGAGGGCGAATATATAAGAGCCTTTAGTAGTCCCGAAGGGCTCATCTTTATGATGCATCATCTGGGCGGAGACGGTAAATCCCTGCTTTACTTTATCGAGACCTTTATGAAATGTCTTACAGAGCTTCCTTGCGAACCTGTGCCGTTCAGAACAATTGATATAAATAGCATTCCTAAATCATGCAGAGTTCCGTTTTTCTACAAAGGTCTTGTAGGATCCTGGAACAGAAAATGGCGCAAAGAAAAAAGAGTCTTTACCTTCGACGATATGGATAAAGCCTACAGCGAATTCTGGAAGTGCCATAAGACCAAAATATCGATCAAGAGATATGATTCGACAGAACTGGCAAAGCTTCTCCTGAAAACCAAAGCTATAAATGTATCCCTTACTTCCTACCTTATAACAGAAATGATACGTAAGAGTAAACGTATTATGGATATCGGTCTGGCAGTAGACGGAAGACTTGATGATAACCGTTCTATGGGAAACCAGGCCACGGGAATATCCATCAAATACAGATACAATAATAAAAAGTCTTTTGAAGCAAATGCTCAAGCTGTTTCTAAGCTGATGAAAAAGAAACTTACGAGCAATACATATCGCTACTTTGTTCTTAAATTCATGGGCAGTATGGATCCGACTCTTAAAGATACGCTTAATCTGGAACGTTCGGGATATTTCAGCAGCAAACACACTTCGAAGATAGCTGAAGTACTTGGGTACGGTAAGAAGGTAAAAGATCTCAGCATTACCAATCTTACCAAGGCTGATATTCCTTTAATTTACGGTGAGTATGAGATTAAAGAGATTGTCTTTATTCCGCCGGTAATATCCTACGGAAAGAATATAATCGGAATTGTTACGACAGGGGATGTTATGAATATCACGAGGCATACCTATGAATAAAAGGCTTTCATATAATATAATTACATATATTTGCCTGATGGTCCTATTTTCCGTAACTCTTATAATCGGAATATTCATTGATCATAAACTTGCGGCAGAACTTTATTCAGAAAACAACATTCCCGCTGTCATACTGAGCATCATAGGCGTATACTTATATTACGGTTCCATGGTATTCTTTCAGGGAGTCCTTATCAGGCAGATTTCTTTGACCGGTATAAAACCGGCTGCAAAGATTATATGGGGAATAATTTATACATATTTTGCTATTTCCACATCCACCTACGGTGCCGCGGCATTACTCAGCAATTCGGTATGCGGACTGCTTTTGAAGAATAATCCTCATACATTAGTCCATTATATGACTTCCGGACTTTATCTTTTCCTTCCTCTTTATCCTTTGGGGATAATCCTAAACGGCAGGAAATACGATAAAAAGGCTGTAAAAGACTTAATAATTATACTTATTATAATGACGATTGCTACATTTTCTTCAAATATAGTGAAGCGTCTGGTAATGAGACCTCGTTATCGTATAACTCTTATGGGATATGAAAGTACGACAAAGCTTTTAACCGACGATCTGGCTTCTTTCTTCAGCGGTCACGCCATGAATGCAGCATTGGGAATGATAATCTATCCAGCATTTAAACATGTATTTTCCGGACTGCAGGATAAAGAGAAGCTGATTAGAATCATTGCTGTGATAATATTAATTCCTATTGTGATTTCCAGAATGATCCTTGGAAATCATTATCTCAGCGATATATCCTTCGGTGCTATAATAGGACTATTCTTTTGTATAATTTACGATCTTACATATAAAAAGGTGATCAATCAGTAGAATGGTTACAGACGATATCATTCAAAACTTTATATCAGCCAATGTCTTATCTATAAAGCCTATGGACAGTGGGCATATTAATGATACTTATCTTATAGATTCCGAAGCCGGAAGGTTCATATGTCAGCGATTAAGCCGTGATATGGATACATATAAGCTGGAATATAACTATAACCTGTATTCAAAGGCCTTCGACAAGCTGAATCTGCCATATCCGACAATGATTAAAAGCAGCTCCGGAATTTATTTTGAAACCGATGAAGCAGGAGATAAATGGAGGATGTATCCCTTTATAGAAGGGGATATACTTAAAGCTCCTCTCAGCGAAAAAGACGTTTATGCGGTAGGCGAAGGGCTTGCAGAAATTCATAAAGCATTAAATACAATTGAATCACCTCCGAATGCCGTATATCCTTATCTGCATGATCTGAACAAGTATCATGATAAGTATACGGCT
>CACZHN010000197.1 GCA_902780985.1 uncultured Lachnospiraceae bacterium
TGATTTCCGAAGTGAACTGACTTATCACAAAAATAACACTTTGCCACGGCTTAACACCTCCTTCAACCATATAAAGTTAGCCCTTAGGGCTCGACAACATGACGTATTGTATCAGAATTTATTTTGTAATGCAAGACCTTTTTAAAACATTTGTCATTTTTCGTTAAAGTAGTTATAATTACATAAGTGTTTTCAAGACAAACAGTCTTTTTATAATAAAAAGGAGGAGCCGGTATGACAGGGAATGTCGAAAATGAAAGCGGTATCATTTCAGTCGATACAGAAGTTATAGCTCAGTTCGCGGGACATGCAGCACTTGACTGCTTCGGTATAGTAGGTATGGCTACGCTCAGTATGAGGGACGGCCTTGCTAAGCTTCTTAAGGGCGACAGTGTCAGCAAAGGTGTAAATGTAACAATAGATGAAAAGAATAATCTCTCAATAGATTTTCATATAATTATTGCTTACGGCGTAAATATCATGACAGTAGTAAATAATCTGATCAATACAGTTAAATACCAGATAGAGGATTACACCTCTATGAAGGTGGATGCCATCAACGTATATGTTGAAGGTGTCAGAGTAATTGACTGATGCGGGAGGAAAGATACCAATGTCTTTAACCAGTGTGAATGCTGAGCTTTTAAAAGCCGCATTTCTTGCGGGCGCAAACAATCTCAGCAATAATAAGGAATATATAAATGAATTAAATGTTTTCCCGGTACCTGACGGTGATACGGGAACCAATATGACGCTTACCATTATGGCTGCGGCTTACGAGGTAGAGGCGGTTGCAAAGCCGACTATGGACCTTCTGTCCAAGGCTATATCGGGAGGTTCGCTCAGAGGCGCAAGAGGTAACTCGGGTGTTATCCTGTCTCAGCTCTTCAGAGGATTCTGCAGGGATATTAAAGGTAAGGATACACTTGATGTTAATGATATTACCGCTGCATTTGCGAGAGCGGTTGAAACGGCATATAAGGCGGTTATGAAGCCAAAGGAAGGAACCATTCTTACGGTTGCAAAGGGCATCTACGACAAGGCTGCCGAGTTATGCGATTACGAAGATGATGTTGTATGCTTCATGGAGCAGGTTGTTGAGCACGGCGATATGGTGCTTCAGCATACACCTGAACTTCTTCCTGTTCTTAAGGAAGCGGGAGTTGTGGATTCCGGAGGACAGGGACTCATGGAGTTCCTCAGAGGTGTTCTTGTGGGAATCAAGGGCGAGAAGATCGAGCTTAAGGACAGCGCACCTGCCCAGCCTGCAAGAGGCGCGGGACTTCTTGAAGAGATTCCGGGCAGACCTGCGGGAAGCGGCAGCGACACCATTTCCACAGCAGATATTAAGTTCGGTTACTGTACCGAATTCATCATATTGCTTGATAAGGAACTTACCGATAAGCAGGTAGAAGAATTAAAGGCATATCTGCTTTCGATAGGTGATTCCATAGTATGCGTAGCGGATGAGGAACTTGTAAAGGTTCATGTTCATACAAATCATCCGGGCCTCGCATTTGAGAAGGCTCTTACCTACGGTGCACTTACGAGAATGAAGATCGACAATATGCGCGAGGAGCATTCCGAGAGAGTATCCATGGAAGAGGAAAAGAGAAGAGCCGAAGAGCAGGATGCGGCTTTCCGCGAGATGAAGTATCGCAACAAGCCTCAGGAAGAGGCAAAGCCTGCAGAGCCTGCTGTAGTTAAGAAGTACGGCTTTATCGCTGTATCCGTGGGTGAAGGCATGAGCGAGATCCAGAAGGGACTGGGTGTTGACTATGTTATATCCGGCGGACAGACCATGAACCCGAGTACGGATGATATCCTTTCCGCAGTTGAAAAGGTTAATGCGGAAAATGTATTCGTATTCCCTAACAATAAGAATATTATCCTTGCCGCTAATCAGGCAGCGGATATTTGTGAAGATAAGAAGATCATCGTGGTTCCGACCAAGACGGTTCCTCAGGGAATATGCGCTATGCTGAATTTCCTGGAGGATTTATCACCGGAAGAGAACCTCGAAGCCATGAAGGAAGCCATATCCCTTATTAAGTCCGGTGAGGTTACTTACGCGGTAAGAGATACCTCCATTGACGGCAAAGAGATTAAGAACGGCGATATCATGGGTATCAGCGATAAGGGAATCGATGTTGTAGGCACAACAGTCGACGAAGTTACCACATCTCTTATCGAAGGCCTGGTAGATGAGGACAGCGCGCTTATCACTCTTTACTACGGTTCCGATGTATCGAAGGAAGATGCTGAGAAGTTGAGCGAAGCTCTGACTGAAAAGTTTGATGAGCTTGAAGTTGAATTACATGAAGGCGGACAGCCTATATATTATTATATAGTTTCGGTTGAGTGATTATGAACCTTTCGGATAATGTAATAGAGATAAAGGGAATAGGTGACAAGACTGCGGCAATCTTCAGCAAGGTTGGCGTGGATACGGTTGACGACCTTATTCATTACTATCCGAGAAACTATAAGATCTATGAGCAGCCTGTTTCCGTCAGCAGTTTAGCTGAGGGAGACAGAGCTGCTGTATTTTGTAGGATCGTAAGCGGCGTGGCCGTAAACAGAGGAAGAAGATATACTATAGTAACGCTTTCCGCATCGGACGATACGGGATCCATTAAGATGCTCTGGTATAACATGCCTTTCCTGAGAAATGTACTCCATAAGGGCGAGAGCTTCGTCTTTGTGGGAACTGTCAGAGTTAAGGGCGCATCCAGAGTTATGGAAATGCCTGAGTACTATACTCAGTTTAATTACCAGAGAATGCTCAGCACCATGCAGCCCGTATATCCTCTTGTCAGCGGACTCACCAACAACATGGTCACCAAGTCCATGAAATCGGTGGTGCCTCTCATCAATCAGTCTCCGGACTGGGTTGATAAGGATATTCTGGATAAGTACGGTCTTATCCCGTTAAATAAAGCAATGTATACCGTGCATTTCCCGGAGAATAAAGACGAACTGGGGAAGGCGCTGGAGAGACTGGCTTTCGATGAATTCCTGCATTTCATCCTTGATGTAAGGAAGATGAAGGAAACAAATGTAAAGCTGGTGAATAATCATGTCATCACAGATGAAGCGGCTTCAAGGCTGGAAGGATTCATAGCCGGTCTGGGCTTTGAACTTACCAAGGGTCAGCGCGGGGCGGTGGATGACATACTGAGCGATATGCAGTCAGGCCATGTTATGAGCAGGCTTATCCAGGGCGATGTCGGTTCCGGTAAGACTGTGGTGGCGGCTGCGGCTCTCTATATGAATGCTGTTTCCGGATATCAGGGAGCGCTGATGGTTCCAACGGAAGTTCTGGCGCAGCAGCATTTCAAAGAACTTACAAGGCTCTTTACTCCGTATAAGATCAAGGTGGGGCTTCTTACCGGATCCCTGGGAGCAAAGGAGAGACGCCTTGTGTACGAGCGCCTGAAGAACGGGGAGATCGACATTGTGGTCGGAACCCATGCGCTCATTATGGACAACGTTGAATATAGTAATCTGGGTCTTGTCATAACCGACGAGCAGCATAGATTCGGCGTAAAGCAGAGGGAGAAGCTGGGACTCAAGGGAGATGCGCCTCATGTGCTTATCATGAGTGCCACACCGATTCCGAGAACTCTCGCCATAATACTCTATGCGGACCTGGATATATCCGTGATAAAGGAACTTCCTGCGGGAAGAAAGAAGATAAAGAACTGTGTGGTAGGAACGGATTACAGACCGTCGGCGTACAGGTTCATACAGTCCGAGGTGGCCGCGGGCCATCAGGCTTATGTGATATGTCCGATGGTGGAAGAAAGCGAGACCGTGGATGCGGAAAATGTAGTCAACTACACTGACGAGCTGACTCAGGAACTGGGCTACGGCATCAGAGTCGAGTACCTTCACGGCAGAATGAAAGAGCAGGAGAAGGCGGAGATCATGAACCGCTTTGCAAACCGCGAGATCGACGTGCTTGTTTCCACTACGGTTATTGAGGTAGGTATCAATAATCCGAATGCCACGGTAATGATGATAGAAAATGCGGAGCGCTTCGGACTTGCCCAGCTGCATCAGCTGAGAGGCCGAGTGGGCCGAGGCGATGCCCAGAGCTACTGCATTTTTATAAATGTCAAAAAGACAGATGACTCCATGGCAAGACTTAAAGTTCTTGAAGAATCCAACGACGGCTTCCATATAGCTGCAGAAGATCTGAAGCTGAGAGGTCCTGGAGAATTCTTCGGGATCAGGCAGAGCGGTGATATGAACTTCCGTGTTGCCGATATCTACAGACATGTGGATATACTGAGAATGGCTCAGGAAGCGGCACTTGAGATGCCGACTAACGTATAAGGATGGGAAATTAAATGAACGAGAAGAATCCTAAGAAGCTTCAGATGATACTCTGGCTGGTACTGGCAGCCGTTGCCATCGGTATAGGTGGTTATGTGATCGGCCTCAGGATGGGAGCGGATAAGGGGAGTACCGAAGCCGAGACCGCAACAGAAGCTGTGGCAGTCACCGAAGAAAAAACGGAAGCAGCCACCGAAGAAGTAACAGAAGCGGCAAAGGAAGATACGGAAGAAGAAAAAGCCGAAAAGGCTTCTGCGGGGGACGCGGAACTTCTTTACGCCACCGTATCAAGCGGAGCTTCATGGCCGGTAGATAAGGGGTATGAATATCAGTATGATATCAAGATCCGGAACAATTCCGACGAAGAGTATAAAAACTGGAAAGTCGAAGTTGCCGGATTCGATGGTGCAAA
>CACZHN010000198.1 GCA_902780985.1 uncultured Lachnospiraceae bacterium
ACATATTCAAATTCTTTGAAAAACCTTTTACTCAGAAGACAATCGCAAGAGGCAAAAAGCTTCTTATAAAACTTTTCAAATCCATCAAGCCTAAAAAGAGCAGGGCGGATATAGTCTTCGGAATGGGCAGTCCGGCCGATACCGGAGCCATGATGGGTAAGATTGCATTTATATATCCATATACATATAAATGGCTGAATATAACTCCCGACTTTTACAGAAAGGGAGTAGAAGGAACGATAGATTTAAAGGGGAAACTAAGGCTGGCATCCATAATATTCCCGGCTCTGAGAATCCTGCTCAGCAGAGATTTCAAGAGAACCATGAAGCTGGCAAAGAAGATTTAGGAGGTTACTATGAACAACGGAGATTTCAATCAGACAATATCATCACTTTTCAAGGGACTTGATCAGTTTCTTACAAGCAAATCTGTTGTAGGAGAGCCTATTCAGGCTGGTGATATGACTATTATTCCGCTTATGGATGTAAACTTCAGCATGGGAGCCGGAGCTTACGGCGGAGCTAAGGGAAACAGCAACGCAGCAGGAGGAATGGGCGGAAAGCTTTCACCTTCTTCCGTTATAGTTATAAAGAACGGTTATGCTCAGATCCTCGGTGCTAACGAAGAGAAGAGTTCACTTTCAAAGGTTATCGATATGGTTCCTGAAGTTGTAGATAAGGTTCAGGCAGCTATCGGTAAGAAGAAAGGTGTAACCGAAGAAGATAAGGAAGCTTTAAACGAAGTAAGAGATAATCTTTCAGATGAGGAATTCTAAATGCGTATAGCGGTATGTGATGATGAGGAAAAGTTCAGAGAGCAGGTCAGAGATAAGATAGATAAGGTATCCGGCAGCCTTGACGTGGTTGTTGATACATATTCTGACGGATATAAACTCCTGGAAGCTTTTGACAGGAATCCTTATGATGTCCTTTTTCTCGACATTGAGATGCCGGCAATGGACGGTATAACACTTGCCAAAAAGCTCAGAGAGAGAAATGACAAGATATATATCGTATTCCTTACAGGACATATAGAATATGCCCTTGAAGGATATGAAGTAAGGGCTCTCAGATATCTTACAAAGCCCGTACAGGAAGATAAGCTTCGCGAGGTACTTCGTTATGTCATGGATAAGAGTACCAAGAAGAAGCAGCTTATGATCAAGGAAGACGGCGAAGAAATCCTGATAAATGTAGCCGACATACTTTATTTTGAGGCTCAGAACCAATATATTATGATATATACGACAACGGATAAATATCTGGTCAGATACAATATCGGAGATTTCGAAGAACAGCTGAAGGGGGATGGGTTCTTCAGAACTCACCGCGGATATCTGGTTTCTCTTGCCAAGGTTAAGAGACTGGTAAAATCAGATGTTCTTATTGATACTCCGGACGGAGAAATAACTGTTCCGATAAGCCGTTCGAATCTTAAAGCCGTTAAAGAGGCACTTTATGCATTTGTGGAGAACAGTGCATTTTAATATGATCGAAGGAGTAAAAGTATTATGGGAATTTTTGATGAGAAGAAGCCGTTTGATTTTAACGGTGACGGTAAAATGAGTGTATTTGAGAAGGCTAAGAAAGAAGCTTATTTCATGCATGTTATCGGTCAGGCCGATAAAGAAGGAAGTGAAACTTCCGAATTTCTTGCAAAGCTTCGCGAATACGGACTTGATGTCGATGAACTCCAGTGGATGGATGATGAAGAGAGAGACGCTAAGCTCAGAGAAGCCGGAATCGATCCCGACGATTGGGATTTCAATATATTCTAGTTACATTTTGGAGGATGGAAATTGGGTAAGGAGACCTGGAAGCCGGGCAACATGCTGTATCCCGTTCCTGCAGTAATGGTAAGCTGCGGAAAGCCTGAAGAAAAAGCCAATATCATAACCGTAGCCTGGGCGGGCACCGTATGTTCGGATCCTGCCATGCTGTCGATATCCGTGCGAAAAGAAAGATATTCACACAGCATTATTAAGGAAACCGGTGAATTCGTTGTAAATCTTGTTACTGCGGATCTGGCAAAAGCCTGTGACTGGTGCGGAGTAAGATCCGGAAGAGACTATGATAAGTTTAAAGAGATGAAACTTACAGAGTACAGATCCGAATTTATCGATGCTCCGGCTATTGATGAAAGTCCTGTTAATATCTACTGTAAGGTAAGACAGGTACTGGAACTTGGGTCTCACGATATGTTCGTTGCGGAAGTTATGGGCGTGACCGTAGACGATGCATATATGGACGAAAAGGGAAGATTCGAACTTTCCAAAACCAATCTTATAACTTATTCACATGGGGAGTACTTTCTGCTTGGGAAGAAACTCGGAAAATTCGGATATTCCGTAAAAAAACCGGGAAAGAAATCAAGCGGAAACAAAAAAAGGAAGCGAAATGAAAAAAATTTCAATTAGGAAGATCGTTTCGGTTTTGATTTCAGCAGCGGTTGTTATGGGGATGACTGCCTGCGGTAGTTCGGATAAAAATTCGGAAACAAGTACCGGTGCAGTTACCGAGGCATCTGTTACAATATCCGAAGAGCCGAATACCGATACAACAGAGCCTGTCAGTTTACCAAAATATGAAAAGGAATACAGCGAAATTGAAAATGTTACCGCTGTAAGCGAAAACAAGTTTTCATGTACATATGAAGGCGTTTCTCACGAATTCATATTTTACCGTCCTGATACAGATTACTGTTGTCCCTTAGTTCTGATGCTTCACGGATACGGAGAATCCGCTGAGAAGTTTAGAGATACATCGCATTTTGAAGAAGATGCGCTGCAGGAAGATTATGCTGTCTGCTATGTAACAGGCGCGCCAAATCCATATGATGCCACTTCGTCAAACGGATGGAACTCCGGAATAGCGGCGGACGGAAATGATGACGTAGGATTTTTAATGGCTCTTACGGATTATCTCAGAATGGAGTATAATCTACATGAAGAGAAGCTTTACGCCGTAGGTTTCAGCAACGGAGCATTTATGATCCACCGACTGGCAGTAGAGGCCGGATATATGTTTACGGGTCTCGTAAGCGTAGCAGGCAAGATGCCGGAAAGCATATGGGAAGAGCGAGACCTGCAGCATGCTGTACAATATACAAGTTTCTTTCAGGTTACAGGATCCAAGGATGATGTGGTTCCTCTGAAAAGCAGCGGTACCGACAAATATGCCAAAGATCCCGCGATGGAAGATGTAATAGATTACATGGTGGAAAAGACAGGTCTTGATAAAGATAATCCGGATGAATCATATTATAATACCACTTCCGTACTTACAAAGTATAACAAGGGCGGAAATAACAGAATCTGGAATCTTTTAATTGACGGAGGAAGACATTCCTGGCCGGATGAACAGATTATCAAGATAAACATTAACAAGTTAATATTGGAATTTTTTAAAGATATAAAGTAACTATGTGATTGTTATTGGGGAGAAGCGTAGCATATGTTTGAACTTTTAAGGGAGCATCAACTTAATATAATGTTGATCCTTATTGGTGTATGTCTTATTACGTCTGTTTTTGCGTATACTACGAAAGCGCTTGAACCTAAGAAGAAGTTTTCTCTTATCATTCTTGAAGTTTATTCCGTAATACTTCTTACATTTGATCGTTTTGCATACATTTACAGCGGAAATGAAACAGATCTGGGTTACTGGATGGTCAGGATAACAAACTTCATGACTTTCTTCATGGTTCTGATGCTTATCCATGCTTTCAATCTGTATCTTGCGGATCTTATAAAAACAGAATGTAATTTAAGTACAGCTCCGATTTCGGTTAAATTCTGCGAAGTTCTTATTTTCCTCGGAGTTTTACTTCTTATCATATCTCAGTTTAACGGGATGTATTATTACTTTGATGAGCATAATGTATATCATAGAGCTGCTCTGTACCCGGTATGTTATATATT
This sequence comes from uncultured Lachnospiraceae bacterium, assembly GCA_902780985.1. The sequence goes on from CACZHN010000198.1 coordinate 3,921, forward strand.
CCCGATCCTTGTCACGATTACACAGATGGCGGGAATCTTCATTCATTGTAAATCCCTAAAACCAAGGATTTATATATCACTTCTTTTATTTACAGGTGTAAATATACTTTCATCCCTTATTCAGCTTTTTGCTTACGGAATATCCCTGACCGATATGACTATGGTCGGCATGTCCATAATCTTATTCCTTTTCGCATTAAGGGAAATGAATGAAAAAGTCGAAAGAGCCAACAGAATTGAGATCGACTTCCTGAAAGAAGAGCAGAAAGCTCTTAACAGACTTTTCGGCCAGACGGTTACCGCTATGGCAAATGCCATCGATTCAAAGGATAACTATACCCACGGACATTCCGCCAGAGTTGCGGAATATTCAAGAAAACTTGCCGAACTCAGCGGCATGTCGGAAGAAGAGTGCAATAAAGTATATTATTCGGCACTTCTTCATGATGTAGGAAAGATCGGTATTCCTGATACCATCATCAATAAAGACGGTAAACTTACGGATGAAGAATATGAAATCATAAAATCGCATCCGGTTATAGGAGAGCAGATCTTATCCAGTATTCAGGAATATCCTTACCTCAGTATAGCCGCACATCATCATCACGAGCGTTATGACGGAAGAGGATATCCGGATAAGCTTAAGGGTGAGGACATACCGCTTATCGCAAGAATAGTTGCCGTTGCGGATGCATATGATGCTATGACTTCCATGAGAAGTTACAGAGATGCAATTCCTCAGCAGAAGGTTCGAGAAGAGATCATCAAATGTTCCGGAACCCAGTTTGATCCTTTATATGCTAAATATATGCAGC
>CACZHN010000199.1 GCA_902780985.1 uncultured Lachnospiraceae bacterium
GGAAATATAAGGAGTGGAACCGAGAGCCTTTCTCAGTATCTTAGAAATAAAAACAAAGATTCGCTATATAAGGCATTACACTTCTTTGGGATCATTCTGATATTTGCTATTGGTGCAGGGATTGGTGGAGTTTTATCCGGAACACTTGGCTTGAAAACCATATGGATATCTGTTGCTATAATGCTTGTGGTTACAATAATGATGTCTCGTGAAGAGTGATGGGAACACTATATTACAGGATAATCGATTATCACCAATCCATTTTGAGGGAAATATGATTAAAGATAATAATTTGCTGCCTAAAAGATTAGAAAGAAATACGATATATGAAAGCGACTACATTTGCCTTTATACAGATAAAGTACAGCTTCCGAGTGGATATGTTATAGAGAAATACCATCAACTTCATTATCCGCATAATGCTGTCAGCATCGTGATCTTTAATGAAAAGAACGAGATGCTGATGATTCGGGAGAAGAGATATACAGTAGGACGACTGGAATGGGAAATACCTGCCGGAAGAATGGAAAATGGCGAGTCTAAAGAAGAAGCTGCCAGAAGAGAGGCGATGGAGGAAACGGGCTGTTCGCTAAAAGACTTACGATTTCTCTGCTCACAAAATCCTGCAAATGGAATGTCAGACCAGGTTTGCCACGTGTTTGCGGCTAAAGTTGAATCTGAGAGTGATATTCAGGATGTGGATGAAGTGGCAGATAAGGTATGGGTGCCAATAGACGAAGTGAAGAACCTTCTAAGAGAAAATCGTACGATGGATGGAGTCTCAATATTGGCGATTCTTTATGCACTTGAATTTTATAAATACGATGTTTGCATATAAAACTGAAATTAAATCGTGATACTATCTTTGTATTTTTCAAACAGCTCGTGTGAATACTCCGATCATCCGCACAAAAATCTTTTACAAACTTATTCCATTGAAGTGCTGATTTATCATATTTGACATAGTTTCTTTTTTCATAGTAGATATCCAGGAGATCCCCAAGCGTAAAAGATTCATCTCCATTTTCCTTTACAGCCTTAGCAGACGCAACCATGTCTACATTGAACTTGAACGGTCTTACTTCTGCCTGCTTACCTCTTCGCAGCATTCAGCAGTATGGACAGGGACAAAAGGAATTGTCTCACGCCAGAGCAGATGTGGTTGTGAGGCTGAGTAAGGCGATGTATTGCAGGATCGAGGATATCGTCTGAATAGATGATCACCATCAGTTCTTTCGGTACGATGACGGTGTGAATCCCATTATCTTTACGAATGTACGGTTAAAATAGCTGATATTGTTATATCCCACAAGGGAGGCGATATCAGTTATTTTTTTGTCGCTCGAATTCAGAAGCTCGCATGCCTTGACGATACGTATGCGGTTCAGATATTCGAATGGAGTGCTGCCGGTGAAGGTGCTGAAATTGTGGCAGTAGTAGCTTTCGCTGTAGCCGGATATGCCCGCAAGAAGCGGCAACGTCAGTGCTTCCTGGTAATGCTCCTGCATGTAATCCATGCTTCTGATAAGGTTCTTGGAAAGGGAATTATCTTCCGGCGTTTCGCTGAGCTTTGAAAGGTGCAGATTGTACAGCTCCTGCCAGCAAACAAACAGACGGCCCTGTATGGAAAGCTCACATGAATCGGGAGAGTCTGTATTCATATCCAGTATATCCCTTATCAGCTTCAGTAATGTCCTGTTTTGCCGAAGGCTTCCGGAGATGTGGTACACGCTATCCTTCCTCCTTGAATAAAGTGCTTCGAAATACAGGCTGTTAGCAGGAAAAATGCGCTCCAGCGGCTCTGTTGAAAAAACGATCGCGGAGTATTCCACCACCTGTCTGCAGCCCTTAGGCTGGATGGCATGATGGAGCATTCCGGGAGGAATGAAGATGCCGTCTCCCCCGGAAAGCCTGAAGCATTCCGATTCGATATACAGATCAAGCCTGCCTCTTTCCAGGTAGAAGAATTCTGCCTCCACATGACAGTGAAAATATAATGCATTTTCGGTTTCGGGGCCCACCAATGTCTTGTGAATGGAAAAAGGGCTTGATCCCGTCTTGTGTATGATGTTTTCCACGGGGGATATTTTTTTCATCAAGGCTGATTATATGAAAAAAAGCAAAATAGTGCAATAAATAAACATAATACTTCAAGTGCAAAAAAGCGTAATAATATAATATTTTTCATAGAAACTGCGGAATGGTGCCGCATACATTCCAAAACAATATAAGAGAAAATGTATCAGCACATTTACTGACCGTCATGTAAGGCGGATCACGTATTAAACGAGGGAGTACATATGTTAACAGCCATAGCACCAAAGAGCAGGAAGATCGACAGAGTAGAGAGAAATGGAAACGCACTTTTTCTGTATTCCAAGCACGGAACCATGCGCATAGAACCGAAGTCCGGCAGTATCGTCAGGGTTACCTATACGGTACAGGATGCTTTCTCCGAAGTAAAGAAGCCCGGTGTCACCTGTGAGGATGTATTCGGAGACTGGACATTTGACAATGGTCCCGACCTTGCGATTGAGGTAAAGCTTCCGGGACTTATTGTATCCGTTAACAGATGTGACGGCTCTGTCAGATATTACGATAATACCGGGAAGCTTCTTTTTGCTGAAGGAGCGGATGAACCGAGAGAGTTCGAAGAGTTTGAGACCTTCCATCTTGCAGGTGTTCCCCAGAAGACGAGGATGATCGATACCGCTGACGGTAAGAAGGAAGTACTTGAGGATGCACTTAAGGTTTCCACAGGAAAAAGCTTCCACATCAGATATCATTTTAATCTCGGGGATGAGGCTGTTTACGGATTCGGTCAGCAGGAAAAGGGTTGTGCATCACTTCGCGGAAAGAGACTATATATCCATCAGGGCAACAGAAAGATCGCTGTTCCCTTCTTTGTCTCAACCGCAGGCTACGGGATCCTCACAGACTGCTACAGTCCCCTTATTTTCAACGATAATGAAAACGGCACATATCTTTACACGGAAAGTGCTCAGGAATCCGATATTTACTTCATTGCAGGCAGCATGAACGAGGTTGTAAAGGGATACAGATCCCTTACCGGAAAGGCTGCACTCCTTCCCAGATGGGCATTCGGATATGTCCAGTCCAAGGAGCGCTACGAGACGCAGGAGCAGATACTTGATACCGTGAAAAAGTCCAGAGAGCTTGGTATCGGAATGGACTGCATCGTGCTCGACTGGATAAGCTGGCCGGACGGAGAGTGGGGTCAGAAATCATACGATCCCGCAAGATTCCCGGCTCCTAAAGAGATGATAGATAAGCTTCATGAAGATCACGTACACTTCATGATCTCGCTCTGGCCCACCATGGCAGGTAATACTCCGGATCATAAGGAGTTCGCCGATAGAGATCTTTTCCTTCCCGGATGCTCTGTTTATGATGCTTTTAAGGAAGAGGCAAGGAAGCTGTTTTTTGACCAGCTGAAGAGAACCCACTTTTCATACGGAACCGATGCCTGGTGGTGCGACAGCTCCGAGCCCTTTACTCCTGAATGGAATCACCGGGTAAGACCCGAGGAGAGTGACCTGTACAAGGATTTCTGTGAGGAAGCGGGACTCCGCATGCCTTATGAATACTGCAATTCATATCCTCTTTTCCATGCAATGGGTATATATGAGAACCAGCGTATAGCCATGGAAGAGTCAGGATGTGACAAGCGTGTCGTAAATCTTACAAGGAGCGCATACACCGGACAGCAGAGGTTCGGTACCGTCATGTGGTCGGGAGATACCGATGCAAGCTGGGAGACCTACCGCGACCAGATCGCAATAGGACTTCATTTCAGTGCTTCGGGGCTTCCTTACTGGACCATGGATACAGGTGCATTTTTCGTAAAGCGGGGAGAGTACTGGTACTGGAACGGAAAGTATGACAATACCGTGGAGGATCCCGCATATCAGGAGCTTTATACCAGGTGGTATCAGTATGCCGCATTCCTTCCCATGTTCCGTGCTCACGGAACCGACTTCGACAGGGAGATGTGGAACTTCACCGGTGAATTCTATGATGCCATGCTTAAGGCCAACAGACTCCGTTACAGCCTGATGCCTTACATATACTCAGAAGCCGGCAAGGTGTGGCTTGAGGACAGATCCCTTATAAGATGGCTTGCTTTTGATTTCACCGGAGACAGACGCACCTGGGACATCACCGACCAGTTTATGTTCGGCGAAAATATGATGGTGTGCCCTGTGACATCCCCCATGTACTACGGTGTATCGCAGCAGGAGGCTGCATCTGCGGGCGCCAGGAAGGTTTACTTCCCCGCAGGCTGCAACTGGTTTGATTTCTATACAGGTGAAAAATATGAAGGCGGCACCGAATGTGAGGTCAGTGCCGAACTTGATAAGATCCCTCTGTTTGTGAAGGAAGGAAGCCTCATCCCTGTAAGAAAGCCTGCCCTTTCTACTGAAGAGCAGGCAGATGAGACAGAATGGAAGAAATTCGGCGAAGGCAAGGCTTCATATGAACTGTACGAAGATGACGGTGACGGGTACGGATATGAAATCGGAAAGTACACCATGACGAAGATAGAGAGATGATATCTACACTTGATGACAAGCTCCACAGGGCAGTGATCGGATCCCATGCAGCACATATAAGTCCCGCAACCGAGGAGATGTGGACATGATCGAAAGAGCAAAGTTTTCTAATCTCTTGAAGATCGGCAAGAAGAAATACGC
>CACZHN010000200.1 GCA_902780985.1 uncultured Lachnospiraceae bacterium
TTTACCGGATGATCGGACCTCTGGTGAGAAGAGAAGAATTTGAAATAAGCTTTATGCTTTACGGGACAGGAGCAATAGCACTCTGTGGTATTCTGCATGCGGTTCTTTATACAAGAGGTCTGGTATATTCGCATATCAGCGCATACAATACGCTGAAGAACCTCAGAATATCCTTGCAGGGAAAGCTTGAGAAGCAGCCCCTCGGAAATATAAAGGATATCGGAACGGGCAGACTCAAGAAAGTATTTATCGACGACATAGATCAGATAGAGCTTCTTCTTGCGCATGCCATTCCGGAAGGAATAGCCAATATATTTATCCCGTTGGTTACGATAATCCTGATGTTCGTTGCGGATTGGAGACTGGGACTTCTGGCACTCATACCTATCGTGGTTGGTCTCTTTGCCATGGGTATGATGATGAAGGTGGGGTATGCGGAAATGGATAACTACTACAAATCCGCAACTCAGATGAACAATACCATAATCGAATACATAAACGGTATGGAGGTTGTTAAAGTATTCAATAAAGACGGCGACTCCTATAAGAAGTTCGGGGAGAGAGTAAGAAGTTATCGTGACTTTACACTGGCCTGGTTCAAAGCCTGCTGGCCATGGATGGCAACCTACACCAGCGTTCTGCCGTGTATCGCACTTATGATACTTCCTTTCGGTTCGATGATGATCTTAAACGGAAGTCTTACGCTGGACAAGCTGATACTGGTCATCTGTATGTCCTTCGGTGTCGGTCCGTCATTCCTGAAGGCACTTAACTTTGCAGGAAAGTTCCCGTCACTGAATTATAAGATCACAGAGCTGGAGAATCTGATGAATCATCCTCCGCTTAAGGAAGAAAATGTATCCCCTGAGATACAGAACGGAAATGTAGAGTTTAAAGATATACATTTCTCATACAAGGATCAGGAGGTTCTTCACGGAGTAAATCTTTCTCTCGAACAGGGAAAGACCACAGCCCTCGTGGGTGAGTCGGGAAGCGGTAAGTCAACGCTGGCAAAGCTTCTGGTGCATTATTATGATATCGATTCGGGTGAGATCGAGGTCGGAGGACATGACATAACGAAAATGTCACTGGAGACTCTTAACGATCAGGTGGCTTATGTGGCGCAGGAACAGTTCCTGTTCAATACATCTCTTTACGAAAACATACTTATCGGTAAGCCGACGGCTTCGAGGGAAGAGGTAATGAAGGCGGCCGAAAGAGCTCAGTGCATGGAATTCCTGAACCGTTTTCCGGAAGGAATAAACACTCAGGCCGGTGAAGGCGGAAAGCAGTTATCGGGAGGTGAGAGACAGAGAATCGCTCTTGCCAGAGCTATCCTTAAGGATGCTCCGATAATAGTTCTGGATGAAGCCACTGCATTTATGGATCCGGAAAACGAGGAGAAAATGAATGCGGCCATTGATGAGATAATCAAAGATAAAACCGTACTTGTTATAGCCCACAGACTTTCCACCATCAAAAATGCGGATAAGATATGCGTTATGAAGGAAGGTAACTGCATAGCTGCGGATACTCATGACAGCCTGTTGGAAAACTGCCCTGAGTATAAGAAGTTATGGGATGCATCGGTCAGCGCAAGTACATGGAGGATTGAGTCATGATAAAGATAATGCACAGATTAATAAATCAGACGGGAAGATATAGGGGCAGGATCAGAGCGGCTTATATTCCGACATTTATCAAGGGAATCATGATGAAGGTTCCGATGATACTCGGGTTCTTTGTTATAAATTTCTTTATGCAGGGAACCATGGATAAGAGAAAGTGCCTGTGGATCGGAATAGCGATTGTGGCAAGTGTTATCCTGCAGGCTGTTCTGGAGCATTTGTCAAATGTACTCCAGTCCGCGGCAGGCTACATGGTTTTTGCTGATATGAGAATGAAGCTGGGTGACCATCTGAGGAAGCTTCCTATGGGTTACTTTACCGAAGGAAATATGGGTAAGATAAGTTCGGTTCTTTCTACAGACATGGTGTTCATCGAAGAAAATTGTATGTCGGTACTGGCGGAGCTGGTTACATTTATGATCTCCCAGGGACTTATGATAGTGATGATGTTTGTTATGGATTGGCGCGTCGGCATTCTTTCGCTGGTGGTCACATGCATTTTTATCATCGTGGGAAATCTTATGATGAAGACCACTATGGATCATTCAGAAAAGAAACAGGAGTACAGCGAACACCTTACGGATTCGGTGCTGGACTTTGTAGAAGGGATCGGTATCATCAAGTCTTACAACATGCTGGGTGAAAAGTCTAAATCCCTGTCGGATAATTTTGCCAGGAGCTGCGATGAAAGTATAGCATTTGAAAAGGATTACACACCTTGGTCCATGGCGCTTAATCTGGTTTACGGCCTGGGTACCGCTGCGGTACTTGCAACAGCTGTTTATCTGTATCATATAGGAAGCCTCACAAACATTTATCTTGTGGGAGTTATGCTTTTCCTATTTGATATGTTCGTGGCGATAAAAGCTTATTATTCACAGATAGCGAGACTTACGGTAACAGCCGCGTGCCTTGACAGGATAGAAGAGGTGTTTACGGAAAAGGAAATGGAAGATAAAGGAAGAACCGCTCTTCCGGATGTGTCGGGAACGGGCAGAGCTGCATCCGTTCCGGAGATCGAATATAAAAACGTTACTTTCGGTTATACCGAAAAAGACGTTCTGCATGATATATCCTTTAAAGCCGATAAGGGTGAAATGATAGCACTCGTAGGTCCTTCGGGAGGAGGAAAGTCAACTATAGCAAGCCTGCTTGCCAGATTCTGGGATATAAAGAAGGGCAGCATAAAGGTTCGAGGAATAGATGTAAGGGAAGCTTCCATGGGAAGCCTTATGGACAATATCAGTATGGTATTCCAGAGGGTATACCTTTTCCAGGATACTATCTACAACAACATTGCAATCGGTAGGCCGAATGCTACAAGACAGGAAGTGGAAAATGCAGCGAAGAGAGCAAGATGTTATGACTTTATCATGCAGCTGCCGGAGGGCTTCGATACGGTTATAGGCGAAGGCGGCGCATCGCTTTCCGGTGGAGAGCAGCAGAGAATATCCATCGCCAGATGTATCCTGAAGGATGCACCGATCGTCATACTGGACGAAGCGACAGCCAGTGTGGATGCGGATAACGAGAGAGCTATACAGGAAGCTATATCCGAGCTCTGCAGGAACAAGACACTTCTGGTAATAGCTCACAGATTGAAGACTATTAAGAATGCGGATAAGATACTTCTCATATCCGAAGGCCGCATAAAAGAAAGCGGAACCCATGACGAACTTATGAAAATGCAGGGAACCTATTCCAACATGGTGAGACTGGGGACGGAGGTTGAGTAGTCAAAACGGCACATTTTTGATTAAAATGGATTATATTTATTAATTCGGAGTGGCATATTCGTCAAGAATATGCCATTATTATTATGCATGCGGTTCAAGATATATAATTGATATAAGAGGTATCTAATTAGATATGAATAAAGGAATCATAAACGAAGTGATAGACAGGCAGGGCTTTGGGTCGAATGTTCAGCTGGTGGCAGAGGATAAGGAATGCCATGTGCTGAGGCTGGAAGCACCTACAGGAGAGGGCTACATGACCATGTATCAGGTTATGCCGGGAATATATCTTATGTTCAATGAGTTTCATCTGGAAAGCTGCGAATCGAAGTTCCGGAACTTCGAAACGGTGTTCTGCATAGATCACTGCAGACAGGGAAGGATGGAGCATGAGAATAAGAAGGGCGGCAGATACTATATGGAGTCCGGTGATATACGTATAGATAAGAGAACCGGGCACTCCGGAAATGTACATATGCCCACCAAGTATTATCAGGGTATAAGCATAGGATTTCAGGCTCAACTTGCGGAAGAATCCATAAAGAGGGAAATGCCCGGAATCCGGGTAGATATCGGAGCTGTTGCGGAAAAGTTCTGTCCCGATGGTAAAGAGTTCCTGCTGAGGAAGGAAGCACTTGCCAATAACGGTGAAGCTCTGGACAGCATTTTCAGTGAACTTTACAACGTACCGAAGGACATCAGGATAGACTTCTTCAAAGTGAAGATCATGGAACTTCTTCTGAGACTTTCGATGCTGGATACTTCGTTATATTCGGATGAGGGGCTTTATATCCCTGCCGGTCAGGCGGATCGGATAAAGCAGGTGCACAAGCTTATCATTGATAATCCGGAAAAGAATTATACGGTGGAAGAACTGTCGAAAAAATTCGGTATTCCGGACTCCACGCTGAGGAAGAACTTCCGGATCATATACGGAAGTCCGATCTATAAATATATAAAGAATCACAAGATGAATCTTGCGGCCGAGATTCTGAAAAACGAGAAGAATGTTAAGGTATCGGATGTGGCGGAAAGACTGGGTTATGACAATCCGTCAAAGTTTTCTGCTGCATTCAGGGATGTTATGGGGGTAACACCGCTGATATATAAAAACAATTAATATCAAATACGATATGAAAGAGGTAATTGAAAATGAGTAAATCAGATAACTGGTTCGGCACCCTTCTCGCTTATGCCAAGGGAAGCGGCAAGCTGCTGGTATCATCGGTAATCTTATCGGTGATCAGTCTTGTGGCGGGAATAGTGCCGTACTACTGCGTTTACAGAATTATTGATGCGTATATCAAGGGAAGGGAATCTCCCATTACGTGGCATATAACGTTCTGGAGGGAATGAGACTGAAGGTGGCCGAGGTTTTCATGAAGGCCCCTCTCGGAGAGGTATATGCTCATTCCATAGGAGAGATAAAAGGAATCATAGTCGACAAGATCGAAGAGATTGAGCCTCCTCTTGCTCACTTTGTACCGGAGGGAGCGGGACATCTCGTTCTTCCGGTGGTGAGCTTTACAGCACTTTGTGTGATAGATATAAGAGTTGCGCTGGGAGCACTGGCGGCGCTTCCGATAGGTATAGTTTTTATGGCGCTTACATTTGTCATAAGCGGCAAGAACCTTACGAAATATCAGGAAGCAAATGCGCATATGAACAGTGTGATAGTAGAGTATATCGAAGGAATCGAAGTTATCAAAGCCTTCGGTAAGACCGGCGTAAGCTACGAAAAGTATGCGGGAGCCATAACGGATTACAGGGATTTTGTAATCGAGTGGATGAAGGATACCTGGGTGACCATGAAGCTTGCCTTTGCATTTATGCCGGCAACTCTTCTGGGAGTTGTTCCGGTCAGCGTACTGCTTATCGGAAAGGGCAGTATGTCTGTATCGGAAATGGCTCTTGCGGTCATGCTTGCCATGTCCATGGTAATAAGTATGGCGAAGATCGAAGTTTTCTCCAACAGCATCAGGGAGATGGAATACACGGTAAATGAGATTCAGAAGCTTTTCGAAATTAAAACTCTCAGCGAGCCGGACAGAGAGAATCTGCCGAAAAACTACAATGTGGAAATGAAAGACGTGCATTTCACTTATGACGAAAAAGAAGGAGAGGTGCTTCACGGAATCAACCTGTCTCTGCCGGAAGGAAGTTTTACCGCGCTGGTGGGACCGAGCGGCGGAGGTAAATCC
>CACZHN010000201.1 GCA_902780985.1 uncultured Lachnospiraceae bacterium
CCGATCTCACGAAGATTTTCAAGAGTGCGGATTTCCTTCTTCTGAAGCTCCACATAGAATTTCGGAACCTCGCTGAAGCTTTCTCCGATCTCACGGAGTCCTTCCTCCTGAAGGCGGATCCACTTACTGAAATATCCCTCCATTGCCTCTTCCGGGTAAATGTGATTTACGATTATCGCATCAACATTATAGTGATAGAGATACAGGCATGTGAAGTTTCTCTTTGCTTCGCTGATAACTATCTTCTCCGGAGTCGTAACAACTCTGAGACTTACAACATCCTTGTTCAGCATAAGCTCCTGAAGTCTCTGCATCTTGTCCATAAGGTACTCTATATCATCGAATACATTGTCCTCAGGCATCGGAACCTTTGCGATCTTTTCAACCAGCGGTCCGAACTTCTTTACGCCCTTTCTCTTTACAGGTAGAACCTTCTCGATCATTCCCGACAGTCTCTCCGGATATTTCAGAAGAGAAAGCGTTTCTCCCGTAGGCGCGCAGTCAACGATCAGTGTATCGTACTTTCCGCTTTCATACATTTCCAGGATCTTAAACATGGAGAAAAGTTCTTCCAGTCCCGGAAATACAAGAAGCTCCTCTACTTCGATGCCGCTGCCGCCCTTCATGGTAAGAAGCGCTTTGAAGTATCCCTTCAGATTTCCCCAGCTCTTCTCGCTTTCGTATACGGTATCTATCTCCATGGCATCCAGATTATCCATGACTCTTACCGGTTCTTTGCCCAGCTTTATATCAAAGGAGTCGCCGAGGCTGTGGGCCCGGTCCGTGCTCATTACAAGAACCCTCTTTCCGCTCTCTGCAATCCTGCAGGCTGTTGCAGCAGCCATACTGGTCTTTCCGACTCCGCCTTTTCCTGTATAAATTATGATCCTCATCTTACAAAATCTCCACTTTCTTTGATCCCGATTTCTTCTCGGAAACTTCCTCGTTCTTTACTAAATCCGCAGCCGCCTCGATGATCATCATCTTAAGCTCATTTCCGATAACATCTATATGCTTCCCCATGCTTTCCGGAAGGAGGCACTTCACAGCCTGTCTCTGATAGCCTGCTGCTTTCTTAAGTCTCTCAATAAATTCACTACTGTTTCTATTCATCAACATTTTCATCTTCCTCCTTTTCGAATCTAATATGCAGTCTTCCGTCTTCCAGTTTTGCTCCCGCAACCGTATAGGTTCTGAGAATGTTAGGAAGCGGTATATTTCTCTTGAAATTTCCTGTCTTTATTACAATATCCGTTGCGGACTGATAAAGGTCGATATCCTCTTTCTCCGCACCCGGTATATTTACATCCAACTGATATCCCGTCTCGGTCTGAATGAAATTTTCTCTTTCGGTAATGTTCTTTACTTCAAAGACATCCTTTCCGGCCAGAACATCATCCACTATCCTTTTGATATTTGCCTCACCCTTAAGCTCTTCGTCATACCAAGGGATCTCATATATAGGAAGCGCCGAGAAGCTTTCCTTCAAGCACTGTATGTATTCTTTCTGGATCTCAACCCATTTGTCGAAGAACCTGTTGTTTATGTCCTGCGGAAGTATACGGTTGATATAAAGCCCGTCCACATTGAAGTTGTAGAGATTCATATACATGTAATTTCTCTTGGTCTCTTCCACCACCATCTTCTCCGGCGTGCAGACGATCCTGACGCTGGTGATGTCTCTGTCCTTCAGAAGTTCCTGAAGTTCCATCAGCTTAAGGAACATCTTTTCGATATCGTTCATGGCAGTTTTATTCGGCATTTCCACATGGAAGAGTTTCTTTGAAAACGGTGCCAGCAGTCTCACTCCCACCTTGCCTATCGGGAACAGCTTTTCCATGTACCATGCAAGCAGCTCCGGGAACTTCAGCATGGACAGTGTCTCTCCCGTAGGAGCGCAGTCAACGATTATCCTCTCATAAGTTCCTTCCCGGTAGATTTCCGAAATCTTCAGCAGAGAGAAAAGTTCCTCCATTCCCGGCATCATTCCCGTGGTATCTATATCATCCGCCTGAGAAAGCATCTTTCCGATATAGTCCATGAATTCCTTGAAATCGTTCTGCATCACGTATTCCGGATCGATCTCATATATATCAAGATTCGGAAGCACCTGTACCTCTGTCTTACCAAGTTTCTTTCCGAATATATCTCCGAGATTATGTGCCATATCGGTACTGATAAGTAATGTCTTCAGTCCTTCCTCCGCACTCTTCATCGCATGTGCCGCAGCAACGCTGCTCTTTCCGACCCCGCCTTTTCCCGTAAAAATGTAAATCCTCTTCATCTCTTTTTCCTCGCAATTTAATTCCTTTTTCGAATAGTTCCGTGCTCGAAGTATTTATCTTTTCTTATGGGCAGCAGATCTGCTGCCCTGTAAATCTCTTAATCTTTATAAACTACTCGATAGTTATCTTTCTTACCTTCTTTGCGGATTCCTCTTCCCTCTTATCCTCTTTCAGAACCGTCTTGACCTTGTCCATCATTTTGAAGAAAAGCTTTATCTCTTCCTCAGTAAAGGAATCGAATATCCTTGTTCCGTAATGTATCATCTTCAGGAACAGCTTTTGGAACTGCTCTTTTCCCTTTTCGGCACATACGATAAGTACCACTCTCTTATCTTCCGCCGATCTGGTTCGTTCGATAAGACCGTTTTTCTCCATTCTGCTGACTATTCCCGTTGCCGTATTCAGCGGAACGTGAATGTAATCCGCTATCTCGGACATATTCACCTGTTTCTTCAGGTATAACAGCCAGAAGATAAGCATCTCGTTCTTCGTAAGATCCCGGAATATGTTCTCCCATATATCGGAAGAAAGAAGCTCTTTAACTTCATCTATGTACCCGACGATATTCTGAAATGTATCCTTTGATATACCGAAATCTTCTATCTTCATTGCAGCTCCTAACCTCTTGTTGATCAACTCCGATTATTTACTTCCGCTCTCGAAGTAATTTAATTCTAACCTCGAAGTATTTTTTTGTCAAGATATTTCCGAAAAATATTATTGGGGTATTGACTACGACGTAACGTAATACTTTATAGTATGGATACGGAGGAAAATTACTATGAACATCAACACTCTTTACACACCCGATATTTACAGAAAGATCATGGCCGCCGAACCGGCTCGGAGAGATGACATATACCGCTATGAGATGATGAAACCCTTTATGGGAAAATGGGACTGCTACCACATTCCTCTTAAAGCGCAGAAGGAAGGCGGTTATGACATTGTCAGGGCCAGTCGTATGCTGGGACTTCTGACTCCCGAAACAATATACGACAGAGTTCCCGAAGCCATAGATCTTATATCCGATCAGTCGCTCTGGGTTAACTGCCGCAACGCCATAGAGAAAGCTCTGGCAGGATTTGAAAAAGCAGGTATCGAAGTTCCCGTAAAGGATTATCTCTTCTCTATCCTGCTGGCCGATCCGAAGAATTCCTATACCATCATGAACGAAGGATACTGCGGAGACGGAGGAATCCCGGGATATATCATGGCATGGCTTGTGCCGGATTCCGAAACCATGCGCCGTCTTCCCGCCGCACTGGTACATGAAACAAATCATAACGTAAGATACCAGTTCATCAAGTGGACCAACGATATAACCCTCGGCGAGATGCTTGTCAGCGAAGGCCTAGCGGAAAACTACGCCACCACACTCTACGGAGAGGAATTTCTGGGTCCCTGGGTAACCAAGACTGATAAGGAACTCTTCCCTCTCATAAAAGAGATCATACATGAGGGACTGGGTGCCACAGGACTTGATAACATCACCGCCTATCTTTACGGTGATGAGATGGCGGAAATGCAGCACTACCCGAAAGTCGGTCTGCCGTACTGCGCAGGTTATGCCACCGGCTATTATCTGATAAAGCATTTCCTGAATAAGACCGGAATCTCTATCGAAAAAGCCACCATACTTCCTGCGGAAGATATTCTGGCGGAAGTCGAAGAATTCTGGACCTGATCTGTATATCAAAACAAAAAGCAGGAGCCGCTACTTTCGTAGCGGCTCCTGCCTTTGCTATATGATTAACCCTGTGGGGAAGGTTAGCTAATATATCTGTCGTATCCTGTATCAGCTGCCTCAGCCTCTGACTCACCTCTGAATGAATACTCATATCCGCACATCATTGATACGACTGCAACCACAAATGCAAATCCAACCGAGATGTTAAGAAGGATCAATACTACAAGAAGAGGAATACTTGCGAACTCCTGTCCTTCCTTTGAGATAACGATGCTGTTATTTACAAGGAATCTGAAGAGTCTGGTGAAGAAACCCTCATGAGATGATCTTCTGTACTCGCGTCTTACCATTCTCACCGCTTCCTTCTCAGCTCTTTTCTCAGCTATCCTCTCAGCCTTTCTCTCTGCCTTTAGAACCTTCTTATCCATAGCTGCTCTTCTGAGTGCTTCTTCTTTTCTGGCTGCTGCAGCTTCAATCTCTGCATCTGAGATAGGTGCGAATCTTGGATCGATGCTGTTATTTGATCTGTATTTTGTAACCTTGCCGAGTTTCTCAAGGTATACCATTGACTCTACCATTTCACCGTCACATGCTCTGAGAGCATTTCTTGCATCCTCGAATGATGCTCCTGTGATATCTACTAACTTTTCAACCTTTGCGAATTCTTCCATAAT
>CACZHN010000202.1 GCA_902780985.1 uncultured Lachnospiraceae bacterium
TATCGGAAAAGAAAAATTCATTTCCCTTAGGAAGCGCAAGGATCGCATTTAAGTTTATTATCTCCGCAAGCGCACTTCTCTTCGTAGGAAATTTGTCACTGAGTAATTTTATATAATCAAGATCTCTCATTTGGAAATCCCCCCTTCAATACAAGTAATAGTAACATAAAAAGGCAGAAACTGTAAATCTTACAATTCCTGCCTCCTATTGCTTATGTATTTTTACTTCTGCAGTCTCTTCTTACATTCGCGGATTCCGCAGACCTTTTCGGTCTCGTATCCGGCACGCTCCTGTCCGTATAAGTAGTATTCCAGAGCCTTTTCGTAATCACCGTCCAGCTCTGCGTACATTCCGAATCTGTCCGTCTTATCCACGCAGTAGGAGTATGAGCAGTGACCGCATCTCTTACAGCTGTCAATGCGCTCCAGACATTCCATAGCCTTTTCCTTTTCGCCGATAGCTATGTAAATTCCCGACATACGGCAGAGGTAAAGCGGTGAATATCTCTTAAAGCTCAGATAATTCTCGATTGAACCGTGAGACTTCTCTATACACTCAATAGCTTTTCTTCCGGCCTCAGCAGCCTTCTCGGCATCTCCCATGAAGAGATATGTTCTTGAAAGCAGGTCATATGCCTGACAGATGGAATCCAGATATCTCACTTCCGGAGTTGTCTTTTCTCTTACTTCCACATACCTGTTGTAATAGATCGCAGCGATCTCCGGATTTCTGCGGGTAAATGTATAGTGATGAGCCACTGACCAGATTTCTGCGGCAAACTCGCCTCTGCTGCCTTCCGGCATCTCTTCGATATCTCTTAAAAGATTTATTCTTTCGATGAACTTATCGTTTTCCGCATCTACCGCTTCCATCTCGGCTTCTTTTCCGGCTATCGAGTATGAAGAGGAAATGTCATACATATAGTCGATGAGACCGATGAACTTCTCTATAGGTACATCCGGATACTTATCCGCAATCTTATTTACGCTGAACTCTATATCGGTACCGCTTTCCTGTCCCGTTATATCCTGAATTGTAAGCGCTATGGCATGAAGTCTTGCGTCAATCGCCTTATCTGTTTCTCTCGCTCTGTCATAAAGATCTGCCAGTCTGTTGTAGTTTCCGATCATATGCTGATCGAACTTCTCCATATAGTTCAGATATGCCTGAGCACCTTCCGAACATCTGTTCTGCTTCTCGTAAAGCTTCGCAAGATTTGTGTAAGCCACGAATCTGTTGCTGCCCTGATGAACCTCCATGGCTTTCTTAAAGTCTGCTTCTGCTTTATCATTTACACCGGTATGCATGTAAAGGAGGCCTCTCGCATTTATCACATACTCATCATCCGGAAAATCCTCAACTGCTTTATTCAGGAACTCAAGCGCCGTATCATACTCCATGGCATCCATGAGGATGAGCGCATACTGAACCGCAGATGCGCCTTCGTAATCCAGCTCAACAAGCTTCTCGGCAACTTCCACAGCCTTTGCACTATACTCGATCTGCTCCAGCTTCTTATATCTGTAATCGTTATAATAATCCGAAAGCGCATAATGCAGGTTGATATGTCTCGGAGCCTTCTCGATTCCCGACTCAAACAGTTCGCCGGCTTTCTCCATTTCGTCTTCTTTCTTATAAAGCACTCCCAGCTCGTAATCCACTGCGCCATTTTTCGGGAACTTCTCTCGCATTTCCTCATAAAGAGGCTTCAGGTCGTACTCCCTGTCGTGTCTTTCCCTGTAATCAACATCCAGCCAGTATGCATTGATGTTGCCGTCGTCACATGCTTTTGCCTTATCGATAAGCTCCAGCATCTTGTTCTTAAAATCTTCCTCGGAAATGTATTCCTTATCCTCGGATACGATATCCATCAGACAATATCCGTAGCTCACATAGAATCTCGACGGCGTATCGATGATATTATCCTCTTCAATGGCCGGCTCGATTTCTTTGAAGATATCCATAGCTTCCTTA
The DNA here is from genome assembly GCA_902780985.1 of uncultured Lachnospiraceae bacterium. The sequence goes on from CACZHN010000202.1 coordinate 1,976, forward strand.
AACTGCTTCTTGGCACGGAGATATCTTCCGTAGTTAAAGTCAAGTCTTATATCGGAAACTTCATTCTGCTTGATAAACTCGAGACACTCCTCGAAGCCTTCCATATCGTTGTAATCAAGATATATATCCTCTGCACGCATATATGAATCCGCATACTGAGGATCGTTATATCTGAGATAGAAATAATCGTCTATTACTTCACGGGCACGGTTAGCCTTATATGCCATATACTGTCTGTTTCCGCGGCATATAACAATGTAATCGTTGTTCTTATCTATTTCCTTTGACCAGAAGTCCACGCCTTCTTCGTATTCCTTACGAAGCTCCAGGATTGCGTCGTATAATCTGGCAAAATCATAATAATCTATTGTGCCGGCATACTTTAAGGAAAGGGTTGCATATTCCTTGGCACTGTCAAGATCACGCATATCAAAGTACGCAACTCCGATCATATAGTAAGCAAAAGGTATCCTGCAGATATCTCTTACTTCTCTGATGGAATACTCGTCAAGATTGTACTTGATATCCGGATCGTACTTTTCAAGAAGTACTTCCTTCCACTTCTGAAGATATTCGACCGCTTTATCAAACTCGCCCTTATCCATGTAGTATCTTCCTACGAAGAAATAGTAATCCAGGCGCTCATCGCCTTCCGGCACTTCGTCTTTGACAAGTTCATAGGCTTCCTCTGTCTTGTCGTTTCTTGAATAAACCCATGCCAGGCTTATCTTATATGACAGGTTGTCCGGTTCTGCCTCTATCTTGGCCGGCAGTTCTTCCATTCTGTCAACATCTATCTGATTTGAAAGTTCTATATATACTTTGCTCTGTCTCTGATAATTTGCCATATATGACATATAGTCGGCAGCTTCCTTGGACTTGCCCTCCAGATAGCAGATGAGGGACATAGCCGCATGAGTTTCGTTGACATAGATTTCGTCCATGGTCTTCGGAGTTACTTCCCTGCACTTTGCAAGTACTTCGGGAGATACGGTAAGCCCCATCTCTCTGTGAGCAGCCTGCATAAAGAATCTGAGGTACATGAATACAAGATGACTGTAATAGAAATCCGCATGTTTCTCCCCCGTCATAACGGTTCTTTTTACAGCCGCCTCCGCAAGACGGAAACACTCTTCATAACGCTCCTTGTAGTATAAATACTTTATGACCGCAATCTCTTCATTCGGATGATAGTAATCATACTGTCTCAGCATGAGGATATCCGCTCCGAGGCGGTCTATGACCATAGCTCTGTTCTCATCGGAAATGTTAGTATTATCGATATTCTTATATTCTCTGATGAGCTTCTCGAGAAGATTTATATACTCATCTACCTCGTACTTATACTCTGCTCCTTCTATAGGATCCTGATCTGATTCGATCGGGAATTCATTGATCTCTTTTATACCGTTCTCTCTGCCCACGATTACCGGCTCTTCCAGTACATAAGTACCGAAATCCACTGCGTCCACGATGAAGCTTATAAAGCCTCCCGGGAACTGCTCGCTGAGATTATCCGCATCACGCACGATGGTCATTACGCTGTCGATCTTCTTCCATATTTCCGTGGAATACTTATAGTTTTCCATGGTATAGTTCAGGAAATCATGTCTTATGGTCTCCTGCTCATCGATGGACTGGAATTCCGGAGACGCAAATAACTCATCCCAGTAACGTACATCCAGTCTCTTGGTTATGTCACTGTAGATCGCATCCACTTTCTTCATGGTTTCGGAAAGCTCTGCCTCTTCTTCCTCATTGCCGCCTTCAGCAAGGCGCATAGCCTCGTCATAGGCCTCTTTAAGGGCCATAAAGCCTTCCTGATCATCTTCAGGGTTAGTATTTACCAGTTTAACCCTGTAAGCCTCTCTGATTGCTTCTATGTCGTCTGTAGGCTCAATCTCCAATATGCTCCAGATCTGTTTCTCGTTCATAAATCCACCTTATCTCCTGTTATATATTCTTTGGGTTTTCAATTCATTTTATACTTCGTAACCGTCTGTTCCGACTATCTGTCCGTTATAAACATATAGCGTCATTGCCACGGATTCCATCATATCTCTTATATAATCGTTGCCGCATTCAAAGAAGAAGGAAAATTCTCCGCCCTTCTCATACGTCTCCGTATGGGTATATTTTTTCTCGATAGGTCCGTAGCGATATACTATACTGTACGGCTTCAGGCCTTCAAGGATAAGATCATCGTCTCTGTCCTTAAATTCTTCTCCCTTAAACCAGGGAAGGTATCTGCTTCTGATTATATTCTCAATTCCTTCATTCTGTAAAACGGAAAAATCCTCGGGGAGATGCTCTTTGCTTTCTTCCACGTTGTAGTCAATGTCAATGGCTATTCCGCCGTACGTAAGGTCCGAAGTATAACTTTCTACCAGACGTATGTCACTCATGCTCTTCTTTTTGAATATGTCAAAAAAACCCATATAAAACCTCCGTCCTCTCCTTAATCCTATCCTTCGAACCACTTTTTATCACAATGATTATATCTTAGCAAAGAGAAGTCTCTCTGTCAATATGTTTTTATCAAATTGATATTATGTTTTTCCAACTAAAAAAAGAGCAGGCTATCCAACCCGCTCTTTACGTTCTCTGTTTTATTCGGTTGATGCGAGATACAGTCTTCCCTTCATCTCTTCATCGATCCTTACCAGCTCCTG
>CACZHN010000203.1 GCA_902780985.1 uncultured Lachnospiraceae bacterium
TCCATATCAGATCTTTTCTGATCTTATCGTAATCAATCTCTTTCCAGTCGTTCAGGATGTATTCCTGCTCCATATAATCGATGGTCTTCTCAAAAGAATCCTTCCAGCCGAGATGGGAATAATTTGCTACGTTCGGTCTCAGCCATACTGCCCATATGGCAAGCAGATTTACGATAAGAATTATGACAGAACAAACTATCAGAACTATGGTATTCGCTATATAAGAATGCTTCTTAAGTATCGAGAGCCCCCATAACGCGATAAAGAGTGCAACTACTCCAAAGGCCGCATATCTGATTGCCGTAAGCTCCGGGTCGCCTCTGTAGTATTCTTTCAGCATAAAGATTATGTAAACCATAAGAGGAACAGCGCATATTGCTGCCCACATCTTTATCTTCTCTTTCAGAAAATGATGAAGTATTGACAGAACCACCAATGATCAAAGCAGGAATATACACATAAACTGCCATGCCGAATCCGTCTCATATAATAAACCGTATAGAATCTTCATATATCGAATCCCTCCGAACTATCAGGTTGGTTTCAATATATCAAACTCTATACGGTTAATCTTTGTCTGTTTTTTAATTATTTTTATCTGCCGTGTTTTACATTCAGGCAGGTTGCTTTATAATCATCGGTCTCGTCACCAATTGCCTCTGCTATATCTTCGATAATGTATTTGATAAACTTATCCGTTACGCCGTGACTGTTCCGGGCTGCGGATATGGCTCCGCACTTGGTATGTCCCAGCATTACGATCACATTTGCATCCAGATGGGAAAATGCATACTCGATGCTTCCCAACTGATGGTTATCCAATACATTTCCCGCAACGCGGATTACAAAGAGTTCTCCGATTCCTGCCGAAAAGATGGCATCCGGAATAACTCTGGAATCCGAACATGTTATGACAATGGCGTACGGATGCTGGCCCTCACGTGCGGTCTGCTGCCTTATATTGAGGGATACATCACCATGATTCCATCCGTCACGAACATATATATCGTTGCCTTCTTTTAATCTCTCTAATACCTTTTCATTTTCCTTATTCATGCGTCTCTCTGCTCTCCCCTGTTCTGTAATCTATTTCAATTCCCGGCTGCACGTTGTAGATAAATACATGCAGGCTCAGGCTCTTACCTTCATCTTCAACCGAATAAGCTTCTATCTCCACGCCTCTGGCCACCAGTTCACTGCCCTTGAAGTAAGGCGTTACTCTGTAGAGCACATGCTTATAATTGCCGTCTCTGTCAGGTGTATCCTCATCGTAAAGGAAATGCGCCACCTGATTTTCATATGGCAGCATAAGCTCCGAATTGAAATATCTGGTGCCTGTGATGAGATTCTTCTCATTGGCATTCTGACCGGTCAGCATGTATGCGATAAGATGGCATCTGTTATAAAGATACGGCGGATCCGAATTGACAATTCCCGGATACTTTTCCTGGTTCCATCCCGATGGCTTGATATCTCCTATATCTCCCCTTTTCTCCGTAGGCATCATGGTGTAATCGATCATGGCTACAGCAGCTCCGCAGCGTCCCATGGAATCAAGATTACTGTATCTTTCTCCGCTGATCTTCTCTATATCGTACTTGGTAAAGTTCGGCTTATTGTCATTCAGTACTACTGTATCGGTGCCCAAGTAATCCGGTATATCTGCAGGGAAAGCCTCCACGGTTCCGGAGCTGGGTTCGTCTTCCGCAAACTCGGCTATCGGAAAACCGTCCTCAACGGCTACCTCTTCAAACCAATGATACCTTACCGCAAAAACAGCAAGTACTCCCAGCGTCGCCAGGAGTACAAGTATAAGAGTTATAATGATTAATCGTTTTTTCACTCTATGAAGCTTCTCCCAATGCTCCGCTGATAGCCTTCGATAACTGATCAGCACATGAAGTCTTCTTAAATCCGCAGGTATTACCTGCAAGAACTTCAGCAATCTGTGCAGCGTCCTTACCTTCTACCAGTCTGCCGATAGCCTTAAGGTTTCCGTTGCATCCGCCCTCAAACTTTACGTTGTGGAGCTTCTTCTCCTCATCCAGATCAAAATCAATCTTTACCGAACAAACTCCGCTCGGTCTGAAACTTACGTGATTCATATATTTCCTCCTTTGATACCGATTATTCCTCTTCCGTCAATTCTTCTTCGGAGATCTTATTGGTATGCATATTTTCAAACATTGTATCAAGTTCTTTTAAAAGTTCATAGTCCTTATCGGAATATTGTTTATATTCAGATATACCGTAAGTCTCGTAACTGTCGCCGCCGACAGATGAATTATCATATGTAAATCTGTATCCCCAGCTGGCATAATCCGTTATAAAATCATCACTGTCCTCACGGTACTGCAGATCAAGAACATTCTTTCTTACAATAAATGCAGCGAACTTTGCCACTTCTTCATCCGATACTTCGTACTTGGTCACTATAGTCGGATCTTCAAAGCTTGAGCGGTCTTCCTTTGTAATTATCCATTTACCGCTCGCATCCTTTTCCAGATCTTCTCTGTGTCTTGCTCCGTCCATATCGCTGTAACCCGGAGAATAGCTGAAGGCAAGGAATTCGCCTACCTCTGTCTTCTCGGTTTTTGTTGACGGCTCGTGAGTCTTATCCCCGTCCTTATTCTTCTTATGCCAGAACAACACAGCAACACCCCCTATCAGCACAATTATAAGAAATATAACGATTATAAATATGTGCCACCTTCTCATACATTTCCCCTTATATCTTACTCATCCCTGAATCTGTATATCTCACGGAGATTGCACAGCTTCACGCGAAGCGGTATTCGCATTCTCCTTCCGCCTTTGAACATAGCATAATTGTTGTGCTTATTCAGACGCACATCCATCGGGGTGGAACTTACCCCTTCCATTCTTACATCCACGATCTGATAATCGTCAAATTCCGTTATAATAACGAACAGATCTCCGCGAAGATTGATCTTCGAACGTCTCAGGAGATCCGTGAGTTTCTCCATGCTGTAGGGCTCATTCGTCGAACCCGGTTTATAGAACCAGCTTCCCGGATCATCGCTTTCGGCTGTCACGTCGAAATAATACTTCTTGTCCCTTACCCTCTCATATCGGGAGTTATATCCGAACTCCAGCAGTGTATACCTGAGTCCGGTCATCTTTCTGATCTTTCCGTCGGTCAGTCCGAAGTACGCTCTGTATGCCGCCGTAAAACCGTTATCTGTTCCTGCATACATCAGATATTTCGGCGGTTTTCCGGATACTTTTCTTAATTTATCTTCTACTCCGTATTGTTGTACGTAACTCATCTGTCTATCTCATCAGCCTTTCAATATTTTTGCAATCCATTTATCTTCAACTCCCGGAAGAATCTTCCGGAAATGCTTGAACAGTCTTTCATACGACTCTTCAGGCTCTCTTGTATATACTTTATTTATGAACTTCTTACCAAAGAACTTTTCCGGTGTGGAATATTCCGCTATTCCCCAGCCGTACTCATTTCCTTCTTTATCGGTCTCGTATTTAAAATCCGATATGATAACATAGCACTGCTTCTGCAGTCTGGCTATGGAACTGTCAAATCCCGTCTTTCCGCCCTTCTTATAGTTTCCCAGCTTCTTCAAGGTCTTTGAATATACGGGTGCTTCCTTATCCAGAAGTTCGAACAGGTCTCTGTCCGCATAGGATGCAAACCCGTCGGAGAATCTGGCATCGAAGTCATATCCGTCTCTTCTGTAATTGGCAAAGTCAGGGAACCATTTGGAACTTATATACATGGCCTTGCCTCTGTAGAACTTACCGTAGGCGCATTTGGCTGTATTTATGACAGGGCCTTTCCATTCCCAGACATCCCAGAATCCGTTGTCACCGTCGTCAAACCAGTGTCCCGGGGCTATATGTTCTTCTATTGAGAAGCCTTCTATATTGTTTTCGAAGAAGGGAACAAATCCCAGTTCATTTATCACATTTATAAGATCCTCGATGGAATCTATCTTAAAATCGTCAAAGAATGTCATACTACCTCATTCCTTACAGGTACTTACCCGCTATCCTCATAACTTCCCGCAGATACATGCCTCCGAACAAATTCAGGTGATTCAGCATATGGTAAATGTTATAAACGTTCCTTCTACAATTGAATTATAAATCGTAAGTCCCATATCACCTTAGTCAAATGTGATCGTCATCTGTTCGTTCTCTCGCAGTTCCTTATTGATTTCCGCGTTTTGCTGTTCTGTCGGGCTATATCCCTGCATTTCCCTCTCTATCCAGCTCATCAATACATTTACCACATAAGCCTGCTCTTCTCCCGTAAGAGCTCTTTTCTCGGGAATGTAATGCCACTTCCTGAGACATCCTCTGCAGCAGCAAGCCGTGGCGTGCTGGCCGATAAATACGGGATGTCCCTTTGTAGGCGTCTGCTTTCCCTCGTTGGGGATCAAAGCAGGTGCAAGCCGGGATGCTACGAAGTCCTTTGCATGGGCTCTTATCGTATCGATTCCCTTATCCAGCACATACTGCTTATCCTTATCCTTCAGGTGAAATCCGTTTCTGAACTTGGACTTGGAGAGCTTTTCAAATAATACATTAAGATCATTCATCATATCATACTGTACTGAAACATTTCATAAGCCAGCTTGCTGCCTTCCGAGATTTCTGCCGGAAGCAAAGCTCTGGCCACGCATTTCAACTCCTCATCGGGCTCCGCGATATTCTTGAGATAGGCGTAGTCCCCATCGAGTCTTTCTACTGTGTATTCTATACGTTCAAACATTTTAAACCTCTGTTATCTATAATTGTCGGATCAGAACTCTATCTGATATTCCAGATATAATCTGTTTTCCTTCTCTACTTCACTGAGAACCGTACCGTTTCCCTTAAGCTTGAATTTCTTCAGGATGGTATCGATCTTAATCGCTTCGCTTTCCTTCAGCCCGCTGGCGGCATTGTACTTAATCGTGTACGTTTTGGATGTAACGGCATCCGAGCCCTGCATTCTCGCATTTATAAGGCTGTTTATCTCGGCATCGTCTCTGAAATAATTAAGCTTAGGCGTCATCGGATTTGCATTTCCGTCATAACTGCATTCCGATATCAGTTCGAAGTTGGTGAATTCCTTTTCGCCGTTTTCTTCCTTCTT
>CACZHN010000204.1 GCA_902780985.1 uncultured Lachnospiraceae bacterium
TTTTTTAAAGATTAGAAAAATAGGAAATGCTACAATCAGACCATAATAAAGGCGAAGAGGGCAAGTCATGTTTTTTAAAATGCTGAAAAACGACCTTAAGGCACACAAAGGTCTCAATATAATACTTTTTATCTTCATCGTATGTTCGTCGGTCATTTCCGTTATCGCAGCGAATCTCATGTATACGCTGGTGATCGAGAAAAAGAACACGGACCGCGTATCAAATGTACCCAACATTGCCGCGAACTGCATCGTGGGCATGGGCAACTTCGAGGAAAAGAAGGGCGACCTGCAGAACTGGATCGACACAAGTGACATGCTGAACGACGGCGAGATCAAGGAGTACGCCCGTCTTATCGATGATGAGGTCTGCATAAACGGTATGTATGCGTCGGACAATGCATTTCCGAATCACAACAATTTCCATCTGACCACAAAATCAAAAAGAATAAATCTTCTTTACAACGACGAGGATGAGCCATTCTCGGTGGATACGGGTTGCGTGGCCGTCAGCATAAATATCGCGGACATGGCCGGCATCAAGCGCGGCGACAAGATAAGGATCACTTCCCAGATGGGAAATGTATTCGAGCTTACGGTATCCGAAATATACAAGGTTCCTCAGAGGATAGTATGTGAGGAACTTATCATATCCGATGCGGATTTCGAATACCTCCGACCGGAATTTCCTTTCAGACTGTACAAGCTTCTGCTTCAGGCGAAGAGCGTAAATTACGGCAACAGAATATCGGACGAGCTTTACGATAAGGGCCTGGTCATAAATCATTCCATGTGGGAATTCACACAGGAGACGGATCCGGACTACACCGTAATAACCGTAATATCCTACTTCCTTGTGGGCATGAGCGTCATGATAATCCTGATCATGTTCATAACCCTCAGGTTCATGATGGCGGCGGCCATAAAACAGGAGGAAAAAGAAATCGGAATGATGCGTGCGATAGGCGTGGATTCCCCGAAGTACAGATGGATGTTCTCGGCGGTATATGTGGTATTCGCAGTACTGGGCGGCGTCGCGGGAGTTTTTGCGGGAGCACCGCTATCTAAGAAATGCATCAGAAGTTTCTGCAAAAATCTGATATCCACGAATCATTACTCGACCATCTATATAGCATTGATCGTATCGGTTACGATGATCGCACTGATCATCCTGTTCGCTGCATTTATGATGAGAAGGATCAACAAGATCTCAGTCATCGAAACCATCCACGGAGACAGCGAAGGAGAAAGATTCGGAAAGCTGAACCGACTGAATCTTTATAAGACGAAGAGGATTAAGGTTCCCGCATTTCTTGCAGTGGGAAATGTAGTGAACAGCTTTAAGAAGTACATCTTCCTGGTCATTACCTATATGTTGGCGGTCATCATACTTCTGGTGGTATTTGATCTGAAGAGCACTCTTATGAGTGACGATTATTCGAAGAACTTCCTCATGCTTAAAATGGATGTGCTTTTACATATGAATGAGGATATGGCGCAGTACTATTACCAGAAGGGCGGAGACTATAAGGGCGCGAACGAACTTCTGGTAGAAGACCTGAATAAAGAAGGCATTCCGGTAGTGCTCAGATATTTCGACTATTCCAGCGTAGATGTAACGATCGGCGATGAAGAACTGTCGGCGGAGTTCTACTTCGGAGATACCTATAACGAAGAGATACCACTCAGAAAAGGCGGAAAGCTTCCGGTGCTGGAAAATGAAGTCATAGTAAGCTACTTCACGGCCAAGAAAGAAAACCTGAAGATCGGCGATACCATAAGCATAAAGCTGAAAGAGTACGATGATGATCATATCGGAACCCATACCGTGACAAGGGATTTTCTGATAACCGGATTCTTCGACATCATGGAGGAGGGAACCATGTCCGTTATTGCAGGCAGGGAATATGACGGAGCCGCCGGTGAGGGCATACAAATAACGGATATGTATATCGATGCACCTAAGTCGGAACATGCGGCATATATACAGAAGACTAAAGATTTTCTCGGAGAAGACAATGTCGAAACCATAATGGAATCAAAGCTTCGCAGCTTTTCCTACATTTCCGGCTATATAGATGCCATGAAGATAATACTTTCGGTCATGATTGCATTTATCCTTTCGCTGAATACGCTGCTTTATACCACGGTGGATCTGGCCCGCGAGACTCCTGCGGTAGCGATGCTGAAATGTGTGGGATTCTCAAACAAAGATGTAAGAAGGTGGCAGATGCTTAGGATGCTGATCATACTGGTGATCGCGTTTATTCTGGGATGCCTGTTTAAATATACCTTAGGAAACATGATAGTGGCGAAGATATTCGAAAACTTCGGCATAACGGGATTCTGTTTTATCGGAGACCTGAAGGAACAGTTCCTGATTGTTCCTCTGATAGTTTTCGGAATACTGATCGCAGCTCTCAGAGTATGCCTCGGAAAAGTAAAGTGCATAAACATATGGAATATAAGGGAAGAGTAGTATGGAAACAGTAATCGACGTAAAAGGTCTTTGTAAGACTTATATAGTAAATAAATACAGTAACAACGTCCTTCGAAATGTGGACTTTACCCTGAAAGAGGGAGAGTTCGTATCCATCATGGGACCGTCGGGAAGCGGCAAGTCCACCATGCTTTATACGGTAAGCGGCATGGACAGGGCGACTTCCGGGGACATAACATTTATGGGAAAGAATTTTGCGGAAATGAATGACAAGGAGATGGCGCGGGAACGCCTTGTCAGTATGGGATTTGTGTTCCAGCAGATGTACATGATGCGTAAGCTCTGCATCCTTGATAACATCCTGCTGCCTGCATATCATGCGGGACTGGAAGACAGAAAGAAGATCAGGGAAGAAGCGGAAATGCTGATGCGCCGACAGGGTATCATGGAGATTGCGGATAACGGAATCACTGAGGTGTCCGGCGGACAGCTTCAGAGAGCCTGCCTCTGCCGGGCACTGATAAATCATCCGAAGGTGCTTTTTGCGGATGAACCAACGGGAGCCCTTAATTCAAAGGCGGCAGGAGAAGTCATCAGAGAGTTGGTAAATGTAAACAGGGACGGCACCGCCATAATGATGGTAACTCACAGTGCCAGAGTTGCGGCTGCCAGCGACAGGGTGATCTACCTTATAGACGGCCACATCGAAGGCGAAGAGGAACTGGGTAAGTTAAAGGATGATGCGGATCTTACACAGCGTGAGCATCGTATAAATAAATGGTTGATGGAACAGGGATGGTAGACCGGATGATCGGAGAGAGAAAGAGAAAATCGAAAAGATTTAAGAGCGTATTAGCGGGATTGGCATTCTGCATGGCGCTTACCGGCTGCGGATGTAAGGAAGTTTCATACGATGCGTTTACCGAAGAGGTTGCTTCCGAAAGCATCCTTCAGCCTGTAGGAACAACGCTGAACGAAGTCAGTTACGCAGGCGAGGCCGCTGTGGTTCAGGAGGCGGAGGCAGTCTTCACTTCGGAAGACGGACTCTGCAGGATAGAGAAGAAGCCGTCCTACTACGAGATTTATCTGGACTATACCGGCGGGGATTACTATGCTGTGGGTGAAGCATACGGCGAGACCGTAAAGAAGCTGGAATTGGGATATGCGGAGATGCTTGAGCCCTTCCTTTATGAAAATATAAAGTCTGCATTTCCTAATCTGAACGGAGACTATTCGCCGGTTGATGAGCGTCTGCAGAACCTGCTGAAGGGAATTCCTGAGGAATACAGACAGGAAATGGAAGGCTTTGCAAAAGCTATGTCCGACGGCAGAACCGGCTTCGAAGAAGACGGAAAGCTGAGCTATGAGGAAGCCATGATAATGCATGTGGTTCCGGACTGCCTCAGAGGAACGAACTGCAATGCATTTTCGGCCTGGGGCGAAAAGACCGAGACCGGGGACAGGATAGTGAGCAGAACCCTGGAATGGAACCTGGGAAGCGAGAATCAGATGTGTACCGCCCATGCTGTCACGCATTTCAAAATGCCCGAAGGAAAGAACAGCTACACTACCTTTGCCGTACTGGGAATGCTGGATGTGCTGACCGCCGTAAACGACGATAAAGTCTTCGTGGGAATTCTCGATGTGGGTTCATACTATGATTATGTATGCGAAGGCAAAAAGTGTTATACTTATGAATTGAGATATGCGCTGGAAAATATGAGCGACGCGCGGACCGTGGGAGAGTACATGGTATCGGAAAGCAGAAACTTTACTTACTCCCACAACATCATCATAACGGATGAGAAAGACAGCTTTGTTGCGGAAGACTGTGTGATCGATGAAACAACGGTAGTTGAGGATGACGAGAATCCGGCGGAAGGAATATCCGTACTCAGAGATAAGGATACTCCGCTTATGGACGACCTTACCTGGGACAGCCCCGACAGCTTATGCGTGATCAACTCCTTCATGACAGAAGGAAATGCGGATCAGTTCACCTGGAGCGGCGGCAACTACGTAAGATTCTCAAAGTACAACACCTGGGTAGCCGAGAAAGATAAGCTTACCGTGTCGGACGTCAAAGACATAGTGAACCGCGAGACCCAGGACCGCGACAGCCAGTTCCAGAAACTCCACTCAGACATGGTCTTCCAGAACATCATCTACGACTACCACACCGGCGAACT
>CACZHN010000205.1 GCA_902780985.1 uncultured Lachnospiraceae bacterium
GCTTTATCATGATGAATGTTGATAAGGCACATGAGGAAGGCATCACAGATGAGATGATAGCGAGCGTCGGCCTTTCAGACCTTACAATGGCTGATAAGTGGATCCTTTGCAAGGCTAATCAGCTGGCAAAGGATGTTACAGACAACATGGAGAAGTATGAGCTGGGAATCGCAGCCGACAAGATTCATGACTTCCTGTGGGATGAGTTCTGTGACTGGTATATCGAGATGGTTAAGCCGAGACTCTGGAACGCTGAGGACTCAACAAAGGCTGCGGCAATCTGGACACTTAAGAAGGTTCTTGGAATCGGACTTAAGCTGCTTCATCCATATATGCCGTTCGTGACAGAAGAAATCTACTGCACACTTACAGACGAGGAATCTATCATGATCTCCGAGTGGCCTAAGTTCACAGAAGAGTATCAGTTCACAGAGGATGCAGATAAGGTTGATATCATCAAGGACGGAGTTCGTGCTATCAGAAACATCCGTACAGAGATGAACGTACCGCCATCAAAGAAGGCCAGCGTAATCGTAGTATCCGATAAGGAGAATATACGCAGCGTATTCGAGGAGTCAAGCAGCTTCTTCGGAGCACTGGCATATGCTAACGATATTAAGACTCAGAGTGATAAGACAGGAATCGCAGATGATGCGGTATCAGTTGTTATCCACAATGCAGTTATATATATTCCATTCGCAGAGCTTGTAGATGTTGCCAAGGAGCTTGAGCGTCTCAATAAGGAGAAGGCTCGTCTTGAAGGTGAGATCAAGCGTGGCGAAGGCATGCTTGGAAATCCTAACTTCGTTGACAAGGCTCCTGCTACAAAGGTGGAGGCTGAGAAGGCTAAGCTTCAGAAGTATAAGGAAACTTACGAACAGGTACTTGAAAGAATTAATCAGCTTGGATAGCGTATGTTTTACGTTACGGAGAAAGAAGTATGAGTAACGAGAGAAAACTCAAGGGAAAAATCAAATATCTGATAATCGTGCCGATAGTACTGGCACTGATTCTGATGGGCATCTGTATCTATCTCTTCGGACCGTATTCGAAGCAGACTATAACTGCGGTGGTGGCACTGCTTATCTACATAGTGCTGGTAATCGTAGCATATGTCAGACTCATGCCGGTCATCAACTCCACCATGGTGGAATATGCACTGGAACAGGGGAAGATACAGAATGAGCTCCTGCGTGACCTTGCTGTTCCGTACACAATCCTTGATACTGACGGCCATGTTATGTGGGCAAACTCGAAGTTCTACGAGATCATCGGTGTCACGGACAAGAAGCACATCAAGAAGACTATCGAGGCGTACTTCCCGCAGCTTACACCTGCGGTGTTTAACGGCGCCGAAGATCTGGCGATGGATATTGAATACGGTGACAGGATATTCAATGCGGATATCCGCCGTGTAGACCTGACAAATGTATTCCTTGAGGACAAGGCAGAGCATAAGGATGACGAGATCGTTATAGCCGTTTATCTCTTCGATGTAACAGAACTCAGACGACTCATGCAGGAGAACGAGGACCAGAAACTGGTTGCCGGTCTTGTATACATCGATAACTACGATGAGGTTATGGACTCGCTTGAGGATGTTAAGCATTCCATCCTTACGGCACTTGTTGACCGAAAGATCAACATGTACCTTTCAAATGCGGATGCCATCGTAAGACATATAGAGAATGATAAATACTTCTGTGTATTCAGACAGAAATACATGCAGATGCTGAGAGACGATAAGTTCGCACTTCTCGATGAAGTTAAGAGCATCAATGTCGGCAATGAAATTGCCATGACTCTCAGTATGGGTATCGGACTGGGTTCTGACAGCTTTATTGAAGACTATGAATATGCTAAAGTTGCCATCGGTCTGGCTCTCGGACGAGGCGGTGATCAGGTTGCGGTCAAGGCCGGTGACCAGGTTACTTACTACGGAGGAAAGAGTGCCGGTACCGAGAAGACAACCCGAGTTAAAGCGAGAGTTAAGGCTCAGGCTTTCGAGGAACTCCTTGTCGGTAAAGAGAAGGTCATCATCATGGCTCATAAGAGACCGGATTCCGATGCCTTCGGTTCTGCAGTGGGTATCTACCGTATGGTAAGTGCTCTCGGCAAGGAAGCTTACATAGTTCTGAATGAAGTAACAGACGCCATAAAACCGATCGTGGCTACATTTAACAACAGCAATTACAGCGATATGATCGTTAACAGCGAACAGGCAATGTCCATGGTGGATAACGGCACCATGCTGGTTGTCTGCGACGTTAACAGACCGAGCATGACGGAGTGTGAGGAGCTTATCGGCATGGTTTCCACGGTGGTTGTATTCGATCACCACAGACAGACCAGCGAAGCTATCCAGAAAGCGACTCTGTCCTATATAGAGCCTTTCGCATCATCCGCCTGCGAGATGATCGCGGAAATGTATGAGTACATGTCGGTTACACCGAAGCTTCGTCAGCAGGAAGCCGATGCAATGTATGCTGGAATCCTTATCGATACCGATAACTTCCTGGTAAAGACGGGTGTAAGAACTTTCGAGGCCGCTGCATTTCTCAGGAAGTCCGGCGCGGATGTTACCCGTGTAAGAAAGATGTTCAGAAGCTCCATGATGGAGATGAAGGAACGTTCTCAGGGTATTAGCAACGCCGAAATTTATATGAACAACTTTGCTCTGAGCTATGTTGATCCGGATCCGGAAAGCGAAGATGCTCCTACGGTTCCGGTAGCCAAGGTTGCCAACGAGCTGCTTAATGTGGTAAATGTTAAGGCATCCTTCGTAGTTACCGAAGCGGATAACGGAGTCCTTTATGTATCGGCCCGTTCCATCGGAGACGTAAATGTACAGATAATCATGGAACGCTTCAACGGAGGCGGACATGCCAATGTAGCCGGTGCTCAGCTGCCGGATAAGAAGAAGGAAGAATTCTTCGAAGAGCTGAAAGCCGTACTCAAAGAGATGTATGAGTCGGGTGAGATTTAATATAGAAAGAGAGAAGTACAATGAAAGTTATATTACTGGTTGACGACAGAAAGCTTGGCAAAAAAGGCCAGATAGTAGAAGTTAATGACGGATATGCAAGAAACTACGTCCTTCCTAAGAAGGTAGGTATGGAAGCAACTCCTAAGAACCTTAACGACTGGAAGCTTAAGAAGGCACACGAGGATAAGGTTGCGGCTGAGAAGCTTGCAGAGGCTAAGGCTCTTGCAGAGGAACTTAAGGATAAGAAGGTTACGGCAAAGCTTAAGGTAGGTGCTAACGGCAACACCTTCGGTTCTGTATCTTCAAAGGAAGTTGCAGAGCTTATAAAGAAGCAGCTGGGCTACGAATTCGATAAGAAGAAGATCATCATGAAGGATGCCGCAAAGGGACTGGGCGGATACGAAGTTGGTATCAAGCTTCACCCTGAAGTTACGGCACAGATTCTTCTTGATGTACAGGAAGAGAAATAAATTCAGGTGAGGATTCGCCTATAAGAAGGATATTGAAATGGCTGAGGATAATGTAATTTCAAGGATTCCTCCTCACGATGATGAGGCTGAGCGAAGTGTCATTGCGTCTATGATCGTAGACCGCGAGGCGGCTTCCGAGATAAGCTCCATCCTCGACAAGGAGGACTTCTATAATACAGCATACGGAATCGTATATCAGGCGCTGGTGGAACTGACGCTGGCAGGCCAGCAGATCGACGAACTGATCCTGGCTGACAAGCTGAAGCAGATGGGAGCTCCGGAAGAGCTCTGCAGTACCGGATATATCACCGATATAGTTATGCAGCTTACTACTTCCGCATTTGCGACAGAGCATGCGGAGATAGTTAAGAACAAGTCTAATCTGAGAAAGCTCATCAAGATGGCCGACGGTCTGGCGAAGAGCTGCTATGAAGGCAACAGTTCGGCGGATGTTATGGCCGGCATGGCTGAAGATCAGATATTCAAGCTCGTACAAAATATGAATAACAGATCCGATTATACGCCGATAAGAAATATCCTTATCAACGTTATCGGAGAAATAGAAGAGGCTTCACGTCATAAGGGCAGGGTAAACGGTGTCCCTACCGGCTTCACGGATCTGGATACTAAGCTTACCGGTCTTCACGGCGGAGAGCTTATACTTATTGCGGCCCGTCCTGCCATGGGTAAGACCGCACTGGTGCTTAATATAGCCCATCACGTAGCGGTTAGAGAGAAGATACCTGTAGCCATATTCTCCCTCGAGATGTCGAAGGAGTCTCTGGTCAGCCGTATCATTTCCCTTGATTCCATGGTTGAAGCACAGTCCATCCGTACCGGTAATATCAGGGATGAGGACTGGGTTAAGATCATCGAGAGTACGGATAACATATCCCGTGCGTCCCTGATCATTGACGATAACGGCGGTATCACCATGCCGGAGCTGAGATCCAAGTGCCGTAAGCTGAAGCATACGGAGAATATAGGACTTGTCATCCTGGACTACCTCCAGCTGGTTAATAAGTCGGGACATGTAGAGTCCCAGCAGCAGTTCGTATCCGATGTATCCCGTGCTTTGAAGGGTATTGCCCGTGAGCTGAATATACCGGTCATTGCTCTTTCACAGCTTAACCGTTCGGTTGACTCGAGACCTGACCACATTCATTTACAGAGACGATTATTATAATCCCGATACGGAGAAGCCGGGAGTTGCTGAGGTTATCGTGGCTAAGCAGAGAAACGGATCCACGGGTCCTGTGGAACTGGCATGGCTGGGAAGATACACCAAGTTCTCCAACCTGCTTCGTAAGAAAGAGGATAAGAAGTAATGAGAGCTGTACTTATAACAGGAGCATCCAGAGGAATAGGAAGAGCAACGGCTCTGGCTTTTGCGAAGAGCGGCGGATTCGACGCCATCGTACTCGTGTCCAGAACCGAGAACGGAAGCCTTGAAGCCCTTGCGGCCGAAATAGGCGGGATAAACTCGGGCCTTCGGGTCATAACTTCCTACGGAAATGCGGGAGACCGGGAGTTCATCAACGGTCTTCACGACAGACTGACCCGGGATGCGGTGAGAGTGGAACTTCTCATCAATAACGCTGCGGTGTCCTATGTGGGTCTTCTCACGGATATGACGGGAGAAGATTGGGACGAGACCGTCAGCACAAATCTTACATCGGTATTTAATACCTGCCACGCATTTGTCCCTGACATGGTCAGAGAAAAAGAAGGCAGGATAATAAACGTATCTTCGGTCTGGGGACTGGTGGGCGCTTCCTGCGAAGTCGCCTACAGCGCCACAAAGGGAGCGGTGAATGCTTTCACCAAGGCTCTCGCAAAAGAACTGGCACCCAGCGGGATACCGGTAAATGCAGCAGCCTTCGGCGTTATCGACACCGATATGAACAGGAATCTTTCCGATGAGGACAGATCCGACTTCACGGGAGAAGTGGTCAAGTTCGACGGCGGCTGGATATAGGAGAAGATATTATGGGTGGAGTATACGTAGAGTTTTTCTCGGATGAGGCACTGGAAAATGTAATGTGCCTTCTCCAGTACAAACCGGACAGGATCATTTATCTCGGTCATAAGCACAACATGATCACCAAGAAAATGCAGAGCCTTATGGCATTTGCGGAGCTGACCAGTCCGAAAACATTAATAGATTTCCGCGAGGTTGCCCGTGATAATCTGGATGAATGTATCGACGTTCTCCAGGAAGTTGCGGACGAATATCCGGATGCCAATTACGAGCTGACGGGCGGCGGCGAGATGCTGCTCATAGCCTTCGGTTACGTAAAGGCAAGACAGCAGGCCAGAGGAGAGGAACTGAATACTCTTCGTATCGACCCGTATACCACAACGGAAGTTCATCTGTCCAACAGCCGTGTTTCAAAGCAGCATGACACCATCAAGATAACCGTTGAGCAGAATATCATCCTGCACGGCGGACATCTGACGGCGCAGACCGGCAATTTTTCCACATGGAATTTCACGGAAGAATTCAAGCGTGATATCCGTACTATCTGGAACATTGCCTGCCAGATGAAGCATAAATGGAATAATTACTGTTCCGTTATCGAGGATGTCTTTAAGGACAGCCCTGCAGACGAAACGGGGCTCTTTACGCTTTCCAGAAACCGTCTGGGTTCTGCGGAAGCCATGTTCGAACGCCTGAATGAGGCGAATATGCTGAAGGACTTCAGACAGGAGAGAAATACTCTGTCCTTCAGATTCAAGAACGACCAGATAAAAAATATTGTGACAAAGACCGGAAATCTTCTGGAGCTGCACGTATATGAAGTAGCATCCAGACGTCCGGATATCTTCACGGATCAGGTTATAGGAGCGGTCATCGACTGGAATCCTAAGCGTGAGAACGAGACCGAGGAAGATAAGGAATACAGACATTATATAAGAGCTAATTACGACACCATCAACGAGATAGACGTGGTGCTCATGAGATCCACTATACCGACTTTCATATCATGCAAGAGCGGTAAGGCGGGAAGCCTGGCACTTCACGAGCTGGAGACCGTAACCAGCCGGTTCGGCGGCAATTACGCCAAGAAGGTACTGGTCATGGCAACTCCGTGCGATAAGTCTCAGAGCGGAATGTCCTTCTTTAAGCAGAGAGCCAAGGACATGCATATCTGGGTTCTGGACAATGTCTACGAGATGAGTGACGAGAAATTATTAAAGAATTTGATCAGGATACAGGGCGTTTAAGCTTTTCCTAGCGAATTACAACGGGAGGAACCTTAAGTGGCTAAGAAAAACAAGAATAAAAACGAAGTTGTGAAGCTGTTCTTCTTCAACTTTCTGAAGGGATCGGTAGTCATACTCGGAATTGTAGTGGTACTTCTGGGAGCATACCTGGGCCGAGAGATTTATACGGGCTGGGACCAGAGAAAGAATGCGGTGGAACCGGATGAAGGAGTCTTCACGGAGAGTCAGATCGACGAACTCCTTACAGCAACTCCGACGGAGCCTTTTACCGAGTCTTTATACGTGGAAGGACCGGCGGAAGTAGACTACGGCATCAGCATAAAAGTATTAAATGCAACCGAGACCTCGGGACTGGCCGGAAGCTGGAGAGAAAAGCTCTACGGAATGGGCTATACCAACGTAAGTCTGGGTGACAGCAACGAGATGTATGAGACAACGAAGATACTCGTCACAGAGGAAAAACTGGCGGATGAACTTCGTGATATTTTCCCTTATGCGGATTATGAAGTGGGAAATGTGCCGGATGGCGCTGTAAACGGGCCTATAGAGGGCGTAAATGTCTTTATTTTCTTGGGAAATGACAGTATTCCACAGTCTGAAGAATGAAGATTTTCTTAATTTTTTATTAGAAATTGCACAAAAAGGAAGGCTCAAAAGTAGTAAAAACTCGATTTTTTTGTTGATTATTTATAGCCGAAATTTATCAATGTGCAATCTTACTAAAAGTTTTTGTGTATTTTCGTGCAAGAAACATATAGTATTCGAAAATGAAAAGTAATATTATATTACAAGTTGGTAGGGAGATTGCGGTAATAGAACCGCCTTTTAATTAACTAGAGAATTAACTTAATCACAGGAGGTTACGAGATGTCTAGTTTACAGTTAAAGAACATTTACAAGATTTACCCTAACGGATTCAACGCTGTTAAGGACTTCAATCTTGACATTCAGGATAAGGAGTTCATAATCTTCGTTGGACCTTCAGGATGTGGTAAGTCAACAACACTTAGAATGATCGCCGGACTTGAGGATATCAGCTCAGGTGAGCTTTGGATCGGCGACAAGATGGTTAACGACATCGAGCCTAAGGACAGAGATATTGCGATGGTATTCCAGAACTACGCTCTGTATCCACATATGTCAGTTTATGATAACATGGCATTCGGACTTAAGCTTCGTAAGGTACCAAAGGAAAAGATTGACAAGCAGGTTCATGAAGCAGCTAAGATCCTTGAGATCGAGCATCTTCTTGATCGTAAGCCAAAGGCTCTTTCCGGTGGACAGAGACAGAGAGTTGCCATGGGACGTGCTATCGTTCGTGAGCCTAAGGTATTCCTTATGGACGAGCCTCTTTCAAACCTTGATGCTAAGCTTCGTGTACAGATGCGTGTTGAGATCTCAAAGCTTCATCAGAGACTTCAGACAACAATCATCTACGTTACACATGACCAGACAGAAGCTATGACACTTGGTACAAGAATCGTAGTTATGAAGGACGGTATCATTCAGCAGGTAGATACACC
>CACZHN010000206.1 GCA_902780985.1 uncultured Lachnospiraceae bacterium
AGAAGTTCTTAACATGACCGAGTCCGTAACGTCCCTTTTCGAGAGAACGGATAGCCTTCTGGAAAGCTTCCTTGTAGTTCTTACCGATAGACATTACTTCACCAACGGCACGCATCTGTGTACCTAACTTATCTTCAACACCCTTGAACTTCTCGAATGCCCATCTTGCGAACTTGATTACTACATAGTCGCCGTCCGGTACATACTTATCAAGTGTTCCGTACTTACCACATGGAATCTCGCTGAGTGTGAGACCTGATGCAAGCATAGCTGATACAAGGGCGATAGGGAATCCTGTTGCCTTTGAAGCAAGAGCTGATGATCTGGATGTACGAGGATTGATCTCGATAACTACGATACGGTCTGATACAGGATCGTGAGCGAACTGAACGTTTGTTCCACCGATAACCTGAATAGCATCAACGATTGCATAAGCCTGCTTCTGAAGTCTGTCCTGAACTTCCTGTGAGATAGTAAGCATAGGAGCAGAGCAGAATGAATCACCTGTATGTACACCCATAGGATCGATGTTTTCGATGAAGCAGACAGTGATCATGTTACCGTCCTTATCACGAACAACCTCAAGCTCAAGCTCTTCCCATCCGCTGACACATTCCTCTACGAGAACCTGTCCTACGAGAGAAGCCTTAAGTCCACGTGAACATACTGTTGTAAGTTCTTCTTTATTATATACAAGTCCGCCGCCGGCACCACCCATGGTGTAAGCAGGTCTGAGAACTACAGGATAACCGAGTTCGTCAGCAATTGCCAGGGCTTCGTCAACAGAGTAAGCAACTTCACTTTTCGCAACTTCGATTCCGAGAGAGTTCATGGTGTTCTTAAACTCTATACGGTCCTCACCACGCTCGATGGCATCAACCTGAACACCGATAACCTTTACATTGTACTTGTCAAGAACACCTGCTTCAGCAAGTTCTGAACAAAGATTAAGTCCTGACTGTCCACCGAGGTTCGGAAGGAGAGCATCAGGACGTTCTTTATCAATGATAGCTTCTAATCTCTTAACGTTAAGCGGCTCAATATAAGTAACATCTGCCATCTCAGGGTCTGTCATAATAGTAGCAGGGTTTGAATTAACGAGAACAATCTCATAACCGAGCTTACGCAGCGCCTTACAAGCCTGTGTGCCTGAATAGTCAAACTCACATGCCTGTCCGATAATGATAGGGCCGGAACCGATGATTAGAACCTTGTGAATGTCTGTTCTCTGTGACATTTTGTAATCCTCCTGTTTTTGTTTCTTGTTCATACTTTATATATTTAAGTTCAATATCCGTAATACTATATCACTTTTCATTCAAAACGTGTAGTATTTTTTTTGAAAATTATAAAAATTATCAAATTGCTTTATTATCGGCAGTTATAGTACAATGATACGGTGTGTTTATCTGTTGCAGTGGGGGCTCGCGGATAAGATTAAGGAAATAAAATATTCAGTGGAGTGAAAAAAGATGTACAGAGGCGGAATGTTTAACAACAGATATTTCAGGAGCAAGGATTTACCTTTTGAGTTCTATATGCTTGCTGTTGGAATAATGGCTGTTCTGGTTTCCATCGGAACATTTCTTGTTTACAGCAGGTATATGTTCGGATCAAATGTAGCGGATATCAATCAGATGCTGGTTGATAATAATTATTATCTGGAAAGTTCGGATATAGTAGCGAAGACTATGTGTAAGGTCGAGGTCAAAGCGGCTTACGGTTCCTTCGTCTCAAAACAGTATGTCAGAAGGAACGGAAGAACCAGAAGGAAAACAGCATATTGCTACATACTTTATCTGGAAGATGATTCCATCATGTTTGTAAAGACCAGTTCTCAGAAAGAAAGGGATATGCTTAGTACCATAAGCCGGGAGACCATTAATTCTCCGGATCATAAATCATCTCACAGTATAGTTCTTGAAGGAACCGTATCCGAGATTAAAATCGGTGATGTAGCAAAGAAATATGATGAGGCCATAGATAAACAGGGACTTCTGAATGACGGAAGTACCATCAAGAAAAGATATCTTTGCATAGATACTTCTTACAGCAGAAAGAATCTCTGGGGCAGATGTCTCATTTTCTTTGTAGCAGGATTCTTTCTTATCACCGGAGATGCGGCAATCTATGCATTCAAAAAAGTAAGAAAAAATAAGGAAGCGGCGAGAGAATCCGCCAGACAGATGGCTCTGGAGAACGCAAGACTCGAACAAGAGAGAAGTATGATGCCTATGGGAGGGCAGCTGGATCTGGATGAAGTAAAAAGGAAGCTTCATTATAATTATGAAACAGGTGAATATGATCTGGACGGGAACTATAATGATGAATCGGATGCTTCATCAGACAGCGATGATGGTGATGACGGTCCTAAGTTCGGCGAGAGCGAGAGGCATGAGAGAACAGCGGACGGTAAGATTTCCATTTCGGGAAGAGACCTGTTTAAAGATTGACATAGAAGGGGATTATACTAAAAGGCTCTTTACTAAAGTATAGTCTTATGATACAATGTTACGACCGATGTTAAAAAATAGCAGCCATGCTGCATAAATGATATTTCAGGAGGAAAGAGAAAAAATGAGTTTCACAGTTGAGAAGTTGGAGAACAATAAGGCAAAGCTTACTATTACAGTACCTGCAGAGGATTTCAGCAAGGCACTTACATTTGCTTACAACAAGCAGAAAGGTAAGATCAATATATCCGGCTTCCGTAAGGGCAAGGTGCCTATGGCTATTATCGAGAAAATGTACGGACCGGAAGTTTTCTATGATGAAGCTGCAAACAAGGCTATCAACGATACATACAGCGATGTTTATGATGAGTGTGATCTTGAGATCGTATCACGTCCTTCAATCGATGTTGTACAGATCGAGAAGGGTAAGGACTTCATCTACACAGCAGAAGTTGACCTTAAGCCTGAAGTAGAACTGGGAACATATAAGGGAATAGAGATCGAAAAGGTTGATACAGTAGTATCAGGCGAAGATGTAGATAACGAGATCGAGAGAGTAAGAAAGACAAACGCTCGTAAGGTAGATATCACAGACAGAGCTGCTCAGGACGGAGATATCACAAATATCGATTTCGAAGGTTTTGTAGATGAAGTTGCATTTGAAGGCGGAAAGGGTGAAGGATATGACCTTACACTCGGAAGCAAGAGCTTCATTCCTGGATTCGAGGATCAGATCATCGGTCACTCAATCGGTGAAGAGTTCGATGTAAATGTAACATTCCCTGAAGATTATCATTCAGAAGAGCTTAAGGGTAAGGCTGCAGTATTTAAGTGCAAGATCAACTCTATCAAGGAGAACCAGCTTCCTGAGCTTGATGATGAGTATGTTTCAGACATCTCAGATGCTGAGACAGTAGAAGATTACAAGGCTACAATCAGAAAGCAGCTTGAGGAGAAGAAGGAGAAGCAGGCTAAGGCTACAAGAGAGAACAAGGCTATCGAGAAGCTCATCGAGTCTTCAAAGATGGACATTCCTGCTTCAATGATCGAGAACCAGCAGCACTCAATGCTTGATGAGTTCAAGCAGCAGCTTGCTATGCAGGGTATGAGCTTCGATATGTACTCACAGTACACAGGTATGAACGAGGACGTTATGCTTGAGCAGGTTAAGCCTGAAGCTGAGAAGCGTGTAAAGAGCAGACTTGTTCTTGAGGCAGTATCTAAGGCTGAGAACATTGAAGTATCTGACGAAGACCTTGATAAGAAGCTTGAGGACATGGCAGCTATGTACAAGATGGATGCTGCTAAGCTTAAGGATCTTGTAGGAGATAAGGAAAAGGAAGCTATCAAGAAGGATATCGCTGTTGAGAAGGCTGCTGAACTTATCGTAGAGAACATTAAGGAAGTTTAATATTAACAGTTGGAGTTTTTAGGAGGTATTAATATGGCATTAGTGCCTACAGTCATTGAGACCACTAATAGGGGGGAGAGAGCCTACGATATTTATTCAAGGCTTCTCAAAGAAAGAATTATCTTCCTCGGGGATGAGGTAAATGATGTTACAGCAAGTCTTGTTGTAGCTCAGCTCCTCTTCCTTGAATCCGAGGATACCAATAAAGAGATAAGCCTGTATATTAACAGCCCGGGTGGATCTGTTACAGCAGGTATGGCTATCTATGACACAATGAATTACATCAAGTGCGACGTTTCCACAATCTGTGTTGGAATGGCAGCAAGCATGGGCGCATTCCTCCTTTCGGGAGGCGCTAAGGGTAAGAGATTCGCTCTTCCTAATGCTGAGATCATGATCCATCAGCCTCTTGGCGGAACACAGGGACAGGCTACAGACATGGAGATCGATGTTAACCACATCCTCCGTATTAAGGAAAATCTCCTTAAGATCATGGCTGAGAACTGTGACAAGGATTACGAGACATTAAGAGACGATTGTGAGAGAAACAAGTGGATGACAGCCGAAGAGGCTAAGGCATACGGACTTATAGATCACGTTGTTACAAATCGTAAGTAAGGGATTTATAGAATGGCACATAATAATGATGAGAAAAATTTAAAATGTTCC
>CACZHN010000207.1 GCA_902780985.1 uncultured Lachnospiraceae bacterium
AAGAAGGCACCTGTTCAGGCAGATCAGCAGCTGAGCCTCTTTGCTTCCGCATCGGATATCTCCGTTACGGCAGAGCTTAAGGCCCTTGACCTTAACAACATGACGCCTGTAAAGGCTATGCTTTACTTACAGGAACTTAAAGACCGACTTTCATAAAAGGACTTAACATGATAAGACAACTTGATCAGAAAACTATAGATAAGATTGCTGCGGGAGAGGTTATCGAAAGACCTCTTTCCATAGTAAAGGAGCTTGTGGAGAACTCCGTGGATGCGGGTTCCACCAGGATCACCGTAGAGATACGCGACGGCGGAATCGACACCATAAGAGTTACGGATAACGGCTGCGGAATCGATAAGGATGAAGTAAGGACCGCTTATCTGTCCCATGCCACAAGTAAGCTTACTACAGCTGAAGACCTTGTGGGGATCGGAACTCTCGGTTTCAGAGGTGAGGCTCTTTCAACTATAGCGGCAGTAACCCGTACGGAAATGGTGACAAAAACTCATGACAGTATGGTTGGTGTAAAGTACGTCATTAACGGCGGAACGGAAGAGGAACTTTCGGAAGTGGGTGCACCTGACGGTACCACTATCATTTCCAAGAATATCTTCTACAATACACCGGCGAGACTGAAATTCCTTAAAACTCCTATGACCGAAGGCGCTTATATATCTGATCTTATAAATCATATGGCTCTGGCCAATCCGGAGATTGCATTTAAGCTTATATCCAACGGAAAGACCGTCATATCAACTTCCGGCGACGGACGTCTTAAAGAGACCATCTACGCCCTTTACGGAAGCGATATAACAAAGTCACTGCTTCCGGTGGATCATACATCCGGAAATATACATATAACAGGCTTCATCGGTAAGCCGTTCCTCTCAAAGGGAAACAGAAGCTTTGAGAATTACTTCGTAAACAAGAGATACATAAAGAGTACCGTAATAAATGCGGCAATTGAGGAAGCATATAAGACCTATGTCATGCAGCACAGATTCCCGTTCACGGTACTTTTCCTGGAACTCGATCCGGAAAGCTGTGATGTAAATATCCATCCGGCAAAGAGAGAGTTCAGATATTCAAATGAAAAGGAACTTTTCCATGCCGTGTTCCATGCGGTTCATGACACATTGCAGGAGAAGAACGAACTGATTCCTGAAGCAGAGGCGGACTATAAGCAGCGTGAAAAGATCTATACACCGCTTAAATCAGAGCCTGTAGCAGTTAAACCTACAGCCGCTCCGACACCTGTTGCTCCGGCTCCGGCGTCAGGTCCTTCAACATTCAATAATATTCCAATAAAGCCGACACCCGCTCCAAGCTCATCCAAGGGCGGTAACAGCTACTCTATATTAGAGAGCATCCTTCCTAAGGAATACCGCGAGAAGCTTATGGAGAAAGCAGAAGAGGCAGCCGCAGAAGTACCTGTAGCTGAAGAGCCGAAAGAGGAGGTACGTGAGTTTTCCGAATTCACAACTCGCTCAGCCGCTCCCGAGGTTGCGAATCAGCCGGAAACCGCTCCCGAAGAACCTGAAGAGACACCGGTCGTGCAGGAAGCACCTAAGCAGCAGGAGCTTCAGCTTGGTACTGCACAGTACCTTTCAAAAGAGGCACTTGCCAAGCATGTTATAATAGGACAGGTCTTCAAGACTTACTGGCTTACGGAATATAATAACGAGTTATATATCATGGATCAGCATGCAGCTCATGAGAAGGTTAACTACGAGACCTATCTTGCGGAGTTCAGAGAGCGCCGCATAGAGTCCCAGCAGCTGTTCCCACCGCTTATGATAACTCTTTCGGCAGCAGAGAAAGCCGCCGTTATGGATAACATAGATTACTTCACCAAGTCCGGCTTCGAGCTTGAGGACTTCGGCGGAAATGAAGTAAAGATCACATCCATTCCGATCAACCTTATCGGTCTGGGTGCCAGAGATATCTTCCTGGAGTTCGCCGCATACCTTTCCAACGGAGTCAGCGGACTTACAGAAGACATATTCGTAAGAAAGCTTGCAACCATGGGTTGTAA
The DNA here is from genome assembly GCA_902780985.1 of uncultured Lachnospiraceae bacterium. Next base: position 2,036 of record CACZHN010000207.1, read on the forward strand.
AGCAGCTATTAAAGGTAATCAGGAAATATCCAGAAGTGAGGCAGAAATACTCATAGAGAAACTCCTCACCCTCGATAATCCTTACACATGTCCGCACGGACGACCAACGATCATTAAAATGTCCAAGGAGGAGCTTGAAAAGAAGTTCAAGCGAATTGTTGAATGAATCGACCCCTTATAATACTTACCGGGCCGACGGCTGCGGGTAAGACCGACATTTCAATCAGACTGGCAGAGAAGATAGGCGGAGAGATAATCTCCGCCGATTCTATGCAGGTATACAGACGCATGGATATCGGTACGGCTAAGATCACCGAAGCGGAAATGCATGGCATACGACATCATCTTATAGATGTACTTGAGCCTACCGAGTCTTTCAACGTATCCGTCTTTAAGAATCTTGCCGATAAGGCCGCAGAGGATATATATTCCCGCGGAAAGATTCCTATCATGGTAGGCGGTACCGGCTTCTATATACAGGCACTTCTCTATAATATAGATTTCTCCGAAGAGCTTTCCGACGGCTACAGGGAATCCCTCGAAGCCGTGGCTCAGACAGAAGGCGGAGTCGATAAGCTTTTCGAACAGCTTATGGCCGTTGATCCCGCATCCTGTGAGATCATCCATAAGAATAATGTTAAGAAGGTTATCCGAGCTCTGGAGTTCTATCATTATAACGGTACTCCTATATCTGAGCATAACAGCGTGCAGAGAGAGAAGCAGTCAGCCTATGACTCCATGTATCTTGTCCTTACCATGGACAGAGCCAAGCTCTACAGCCGTATAGAGAAGAGAGTGGATATCATGATGGATAACGGCCTCATCGAAGAAGTCCGCAGGCTTATGGATGAAGGGCTTGATGACTCATACATTTCCATGCAGGGAATAGGATATAAGGAAGTATACGAGTATCTGAAGGGTAATTGTACCGAAGATGAAGCCGTATATAAGATTAAGCAGAATACCAGACATTTCGCAAAGCGCCAGCTTACCTGGTTTAAGCGCGAGAAAGATGTCATATGGATAGATAAAGATAACTATGCATCGGATGAAGAGATAGCCGATCATATAGTGGATTTATGGAGGAATAAACATGTCGCAGAATAACGACTTACTGAAAAGCTTTTATATTGAGTCAGGTATAGATGAAGAAGTATACGATCTTTGTCAGAGTATAGAAGAGAAACTGGCAGATCAGTTTGCAGAGATCGACCGTGTAGCTGAGTATAATCAGCTGAAGGTGCTTCGTGCCATGCAGAAGAACAGATTTGCAGAGGAACATCTGTACGGTACTACCGGATACGGATATAACGATCTGGGAAGAGATACTCTTGAAAAGATTTATGCAGATGTATTCCATACAGAGGATGCGCTGGTAAGACCACAGATCACCTGCGGTACCCATGCGCTTTATCTTGCTCTTTCCGGTAATCTGAGGCCGGGAGATGAGATGCTTTCCATCGCAGGAAAAGTATACGATACTCTTCAGGGCGTTATCGGTGTAAGAGAGACTCCGGGCTCCCTTGCCGAGTTCGGTATCACCTACAGCCAGGTTGAACTTCTTCCTGACGGCGGATGGGATTTCCCTGCTATAAAGGAAGCTCTTAAGAACGAGAAGATACGTCTCGTGGAGATCCAGCGTTCAAAGGGTTATGATACAAGACCTTCCCTTTCCGTAGAGGAAATCGGTAAGGCCATCAGCTTCGTAAAGGAGCTTCGCCCTGATATCATAATCATGGTAGATAACTGCTACGGTGAATTCGTAGAGACTATAGAGCCTTCGGATGTAGGCGCCGACATGATAGTAGGTTCCCTTATAAAGAACCCGGGTGGCGGCCTCGCACCTATAGGCGGATATATCTGCGGTACTTCCGAATGTATCTCAAGATGTGCCGCAAGACTTACAACTCCGGGGCTGGAGAAGGAAGTCGGAGCTTCTCTCGGTGTTACCAGAGAATTCTCCCAGGGTCTTTTCCTGTCACCTGTAGTTACAGCAGCTGCTCTTAAGGGAGCTGTACTTGCGTCAAATATATTCGAGACTCTCGGTTTCGAAGCTATCCCTTCATCCAAAGAGAAGAGAGTGGATATAATCGAATCCGTTATACTTAAGAAGCCTGAGCTTCTCTGTGCTTTCTGCGAAGGTATTCAGGAAGCCGCTCCTGTGGACAGCTATGTCAAGCCTGTACCTTGGGCTATGCCGGGTTATGACAGCGATGTCATAATGGCTGCCGGTGCATTTGTATCGGGTGCATCCATAGAGCTTTCCGCAGACGGACCTCTTAAGGAGCCGTATGCCGTATACTTTCAGGGCGGACTTACTTATCCGCATGCGAAAGCCGGTATCATGAGAGCCGCAGATAAAGTCATCAAGGCTATGAAGAGTTTATAAAACTTAAGAAAATCTACAATATATTCTATTGAGATATTGTGTTATAATATATACCCGTTGTGAACGGATTACGTCCACTCTATATTAAAAATACAATATGAATAGT
>CACZHN010000208.1 GCA_902780985.1 uncultured Lachnospiraceae bacterium
GAAAGGTTCTTCTGCGGTTTCGGCAGGGAAATGTTCCGCTTCCCATGCTTCGAAATCCGAGTCGTCTGCCGGAGCAAAGATTGAATCATCAACCGGTTCCAAAACTTCTTCTTTTTCTTTTTTCTTAGGCTTTTTCTTACTGCCGCCCCGAGGATATACTTTAATTCCGAATACCCGCGCTCCGTAGACCAGCCCGCTTCCTTTACTGAAGTTTGCCTTTACCGAAGCAACGAGAAAACTTACTTTCGCATCGGCCTGCAGTTTTTCTTCATTCATTTCCCCGCTTATCTTGTACCGTATAGGTGCAAAAAGTATGAGGATTATGAGAAGCAGCGCAATTCCGAGAATTATTAATAATATCCACAGCAGTACTTTAAGTATAGTTAAAAAGACTGCCATATCTGCTCCTAGTCTAAATCGTCTGCCTTGGACAGATGTGATTTTACAAAAGCTTTCACATCTATCGATCCGCATTCTGACATCATATCATTTAAGATATCGGGTATAAGTTTCTTTGCCGCATCTCTTGATGAAGCTATACCCATGATATTCAGGTATTTCTTCTGTTTACGATAATAAGGCTGGAGGATTTCGGCTTCTGAATAGATCTCCATGAGATTATGTCCCGATATCGGATAAGTAATCAGAAAAATACGAGGATCAGGCCTTTTCCTCGCCAGTGTTTTGAGTTTTTTCTGAAATGCCTTCTCATCAATTATATCGGTATATAAATTGTCGGTATATCTGAATTTCATCCGTTCCCCCAAACGTTAAGTTACATCTGTAACATTATGTCATTGATAATATTTTCGCAGGCTGTCAGCTCGGCATTGTCGTTGCATCCGAGAAGTGCCTCTTCGAAATACTGCTTGATCTCATCCTGAGTATTGAAAAATACAGGCATGGTAGAAAGAACCTTTGCCATAATACTTCTTCTGATATACTTGTTCTTTCCCGCAAGTGCATCGGAAAGATCTTTTGTTACCTCTTCTTTTACTCTATTGACAAAGTCCTCGTCAGCTACATTGTTGATGATGCTGAAGTTCTTATCAATATCCATGAAAAGACTTGAAGAAGTAAGCATATCGGCTCTTCTGAGAGCTTCAAAGTTCTTCTGCATATCGCTGTTCTCAGGAAATTCAGGTGCATATGAAGTTATAAGCTCTTCCAGATTAGCCTCTATCGGGATAAGCTCCTCATATGAATTCTCCTGTGTTCCTTCAAGTTCAGGAAGAAGTTCGTCTGTCTTCTCCGCTGCTTTATATATATCTTCCGCACCGGCAAGAGCTGAAAGAATCTTCTCCGCTACGGTACATTCCTTTGTCTTATATGTCTCATCGGCAAGTCCTGAAGTATAAGCCAGAATAAGAGTATCATTGATTATCTCCATGACCATGAGGTAATCGGTAACTTCAGACTCGATTTCCTCTGTTGCCTTTGATAATGAAGCACTGAGATTATCATATCCGAGAACATCAAGATTAGAATAATCCGCTTCCTTAAGCTCTGTATAAATCTTGAAAAGCTGCGGATATAAGGTTTCAAACCCTTCAGGCTTACGTGCTATTGCAGTATCTCTGATGGTATCCGCAAAGTCATTGAGGGATTCCTGCTCTCCGCCCTTATATATGGAAAGGGAATTGGAAACAATATCAAGGAATCTCTGCTTTGTCATTCTTACAGGAAGCTGGGCTATAAAGTCCTGAATCCTTGTATTTACGATGACCTTATCATTATCTGAGAAGACGAATCTGTACATAGCATCCGCAAGAGCGTATACGTCAACGCTGTCGGATACAGTGCCCTTTATCTCCGCTTCTCTTCTGTTAAGTACATATTCGAAGATCTCAAGTGCATCTGTGTAGCTTGTGAGCACCTTCATTTTATCTGTAATGCTGTCTCTTAAGTCGGTTATGGTCTTTATATCTTCTTCGGTCGGTGTCTTTCCGGAAAGGATTGTATCTTTCAGGATGAGACCGATTTTTGTTATATATTCGTTCTCATATTCATCGCTCATTTCAAGTCCCGTAAAGAAATTGAGGGAAAGCTTGATAGCCGAGTAATTGTAAAGAGCCGATGCCAGGAGCTTCTGATACTTAAGTATATTCTCCTCGCGGTCTCTGTCTGCTGCAATGTCTGTAAATAAAATCTTAGCTTCGCGTTTCAAATTAAATATCTCCAATCAATAAGTTAATTACTTGAATCCTCATTACCCGTAACATGGGTATGGGTATAAAGATGATCCTGACAGTATTCAAGGTCGCCGTTACATTTCGAACAATAACGGAATTCCATGTTTACGCCGTCCTGCTCGCTTCTGCCGCAGATGGCACATTTATGAATAGCCTTGCCTGCAGGCATCCTGTATACATTTGATTTTCTCTCCTGAGGACGAACATCTGTATTATTGCGGACATTCTGTCTCCCCTGAGAAGCTGCCCTTATCTTCTGCTTATATACCATCTGACGCTTAATGGTCTTAAGACTTCTACCCGTCATGGATTTGAAGGTGAAGTAATATATAATGAAGTTAAGTATGCACATTACAATGACAACTCGCTTCGGAAGCTGTCCTTTGTAAAAATCATATGCCATAAAAGCGGCTGTGATCCATGCGGACCATTTGACTTTGAACGGAATTATCATCCATAATCTTACCTGCATCTCACCGAAGATCAGTGCAAACGCAAAGAATATACTGGTAAGCATGTAGTGTGTTCCACCGAATCCGAAACCTATTTCCACATCGCCCTTATACTGATCGATTAAAGTTCTGTAAAGCATTGTATATACGTCCTTAACCGGTGACAGGTAAAACATATATACTGTTGCTCCGATCATACCTAAAGTGGAAAAGAACCATCCGCCCAAAACATATAAGTTAAAGGAAAACTTACCGAACATCGCTTCCAGGGTTCTTCCGACAAAGTAATAGAAATATAAACTGAGCGGAAGGAAAAGCATATTCAGTGGATCTCTCAGTGAAAACGGTATTTCGAATATCCAGGTAAAAAGTCTCCAATACTGATGATTGTAAACTACTTCATACGGATTAAAAGGCAGATAATAATATACCGATGGGAACAAGTAACTTAATACATATCCGATTACGATAGCTGCGATTATATAGAAATACAGCTTTGGAATACTGTACTTGTAAAATTTGTTTTCGAGTTTCTTGTAAAGTTTAATCAATGTAAGTTCCTCCAAGCATAAACCGTCATATTATTATATCGTATGCAGGGACAAAACTCAACAATCTTGAAACTTTATATTTAATAAGATATAATACTTCATTGGTGGTTTTGAAAACTACATAGGTTAAGTATTAAATATTTGAAGTGGAGGCTAATAGCTTGAAGCGATTAGGAATTGATATCGGATCGACAACCGTTAAGGTAGCAGTTATCGATGAACAGAATAATATTCTTTTTTCGGAATATAAAAGACATTTTGCACGCATCAAGGAGACTTTAAGAGAGCTCCTGGAAAATGCGATCGCAGCCATAGGTGATGATACAGTCGCTCCCGACATTACGGGTTCGGGCGGTCTTGCTCTTTCAAAGGTTATAAATGTACCTTTCGAGCAGGAAGTTGTTTGCGTATCTTCTGCCCTTAAGACATTTGCGCCTAAGACTCAGGTTGCCATCGAGCTTGGTGGTGAGGATGCCAAGATCATCTATTTCTCAAAGAACGGTATCGAGCAGCGTATGAATTCCGTATGTGCCGGCGGTACCGGAAGCTTCATCGACCAGATGGCTTCTCTTCTTATGACCGACGCAAAGGGTCTCAACGACTATGCCAAGGATTACGACACAGTATATCCTATCGCTGCCCGCTGCGGTGTATTCGCAAAGACAGATATCCAGCCTCTTATAAATGAAGGTGCTACAAAGCCGAATCTGGCAGTATCCATCTTCCAGGCTGTTGTTAATCAGACTATTTCGGGTCTTGCCTGCGGTAAGCCTATCAGAGGCTATGTCGCATTTCTCGGCGGACCGCTGCATTTCCTTGATCAGTTAAGAGAATGCTTTATCAGAACTCTTAATCTCGATGAGGAGCATGCTATCATTCCGGATAACTCTCATCTTTTCGCTGCTTCGGGTGCTGCTCTTCATGCAACCGAGGCTTGTACAGTAAAGCTTTCAGAACTTGCCGCAAAGCTTACTCCGGAGCTTAAGATTGAAGTTGAGGTTAACCGTCTTGAGCCGCTTTTCAAGGAAGAGGCCGATCTCGAGGCGTTCAATAAGAGACAATCCGCATATAACATAAAGCGCGGTGACCTTTCCGCATACAAGGGAAATTTATTCCTGGGTATCGATGCGGGTTCCACCACGACAAAGCTTGCTCTCATCGGTGAAGAGGGTGAACTTCTCTATGATTTCTATAGCAACAACAACGGTAGTCCCGTTAATACAACCATCAGAGCTATGAAGGAGATCTACTCCAAACTTCCTGAAGGCGTTAAGATTGCAGGAAGCTGCTCTACAGGTTACGGCGAGGCTCTTCTTAAGTCTGCCCTTAATCTG
>CACZHN010000209.1:0-4525 GCA_902780985.1 uncultured Lachnospiraceae bacterium
CCTCGTCCATGCGTCTTACTGTAATACATAGCCTTATCCGCAAGGTCTACCAGTTCTTCGATATTGCCGCAGGTATCTTTATAGGATGCCACACCCATACTGGTATTAACACGCACCTTCAGATCTTCATATTCCACTACGGTCGATTCTATCTCATCATGCATTTCCTTCAGAATGTTATAAGCCTCATCTATTCCTATTCCGCGTAATATGAGCAGGAACTCCTCGCCTCCGAACCTCACTGCCGTTCCATTAAATCTATCGGCATATTTATCGTCTATCGAAGCCACTGTTTTGATAACCTCATCTCCCACCAGATGTCCGTAGGTATCATTTACATTTTTAAAGTGATCTATATCCATCATGGCAACCGTCAGTTTATCGCCGTCCAAAAGAACCTGTCTTTTAAGATCACCATAAAAATGATTAAAGTATATACGATTATATATCTTTGTAAGTCCGTCCTTTTTCGCCATTTCCTCAGTCTTAAGATACAACCTGTCGGATATGAGTGCCGATGTAAAGTCCATTACAGATGTCTCATAAAATGCATATCCGTTGATAAAGAAATCATACTTGCCGGATATAACCACCATAACGCCGTACAGATCATCATTCTCGTAAGCAGGAAATGCAACGGCATTAAGTATTCCTATCCCGGATAAGATCGGATATTTGTACTCACGGTTTATACATATCTCCGTAGGTTCTGTACTCTCCGCATCTACGACAAGCTTATATACTTTCTCAAGTTCTTCCCCGAGAAGCTGCTCCGTTGTCTCATCCTCCGCATTTATATAAGTAAACGGTTCTTTGTTCATATATACATTTTCGGATATATACATTCCGACAGCTTTGGCATTCTTTACTTTCATGATATTATCCAGCATGACCTTGGCATTCTTCTCTATATCAAAAAAAAAAAAGAAAAACTTCATAACGCCGATAAGCGATCTGGATTCGTGATTACTCTCTGCGAGATCGTCATTTACTCTCGCCATATTGATTCTCTGAAAATTTATCTCGCTGTTGATTCTTTCGACCTTCTCTGTAACGGAGATAAGTTTTTCATTTTCTTCTTTGATATCCCCATATTTAAAGAGTATGTCTTTATATTTTTCGTTGAGATTTCTTATACTTCGGGAAATGATAAGATACAGTATACAACACACGATCACTATGACCATGAAAGGAGCCGTAAGACCAAACTTCCATATGCCGTTGATCAATGTCCTATACTTAAAAAACAACAAAAAGCTTGCTGTAAAAAGAGAAACAGATACAAACAGACAGTTATTAACACTGTCAAATCTGTCACAGAACAGAATGTCCTGCAGATAAATGTATATTAAACACATGAAAATCGGGACAATCAAAGGAGCCGGAATAATGTCGATAACACCTCCGGCAGAAAAAAGAAACACATAAATGCATGTTCTCACACGCATAAATGTATATGGAAATCCATCTTGTGAATCAAGCTTCTTTAACCTTCCAAAAAACAAAAATCTATCAAACACTATAATCAGAGCCGGAACAACCACATAATAATACATGATAAAGCTGTTCAACGTAAGTTCCGATATTCTTGAGAGCAGAGACGAAAGAAGCATGAAAAAATAAACAGCCCGGTTATATACCAGCAGATTTTTAATGCTGTTTACCTTATATTCTGTTGACATATACACACCTCAAACAAACAAAACGGATAGATTCCTTCTGCTGTCATACATGTATATTTTATCATATCAAATAACGTACATCAATTTCGAATACGCCCTATATATTCAACATCAAACGAATCATCCACAGGATATTTTCCGCTTTTTGAAATCGAGAGTTCATGGTTCTTCTCCGAATATTTCAGTTCCATCAGACTATACTGACCCTGTTCGAATTCATATCCGTCTCCACTGTCAAAGTACACGGTAAATTCCGCATCCCGTCCTTCATATACACGTACCGTATTAACACGTCCGCCCTGTTCATCTGCATATGATATATCATCGGAAAAAGGAATCACCGATCCCTCTCTCACAAAGACAGGTATTCTGTCTAAAGGTGCTTCTGCCTCTATAAGACTTCCGCCCTCATAATAATCTCCTGTATAAAAGTCATACCATCCATAGCCCTTAGGTAAGTATACATTTCTGCTCTTCTTTACATCACCCGTTATTTCCGAACCGTTCGCATAGTACATCGGTGTATAAACCGGTGCTACAAGTATAGACGGTCCCAGAAGAAACTCATCCACTATAGTCAGTGCACGTTCGTCTTCGGAAAAATCGCAGGCGAGTGCACGCATCATAATCTCACTGTTCATATGTGCGGCTGCTGCTATGGAATAGATGTACGGCATCAGCCTGTATCTGAGTCTTATGTACCTGACTATCGCATCATAAAAAGGATCTCCTTCATCTCCGAACCTCCACGGTTCTCTCGGTGTATCGGTTCCGTGTGAGCGAAAGATCGGAAGAAATGTACCGAATTCAAGCCACCTTACATACAGTTCCCTGTATGACGGATCCTCTACTCCGTCGTTGTAATCACCTTTCCAGAACCACAGAGGACTTCGGTCTTTGCTGTCACATCCTCTGTTTTCATACTTATCATTTACCACAAAAAAGCCACCGATATCCAGAGTCCAGTACGGCATTCCCGTAAGACTCATTTTAATTCCCTCAACAATCTGCTTTCTGAGGGTATCATATGTAGCAGTGATATCCCCGGACCACAGTATGGTTCCGTACTTTTGGATTCCCGTATATCCCGATCTCGTAAGATTTACAACTCTCTTCTCTGAATAGTGTTTTCTCCAGTTCTCATAAATACCCTTAGCATGATACAGGCCATATGAGTTTATCTTATCCCATTTCATGGACCTTCGCGACTCATCCGTTACAACTTTATATCGTTCAAGTTCAGGCTTCTTCGCTTCTCCGCTCCAATCGGCATCGGAAAAAGGCTCTGCATTATCGCACCACAGGGCATCCGTTCCACTTTCCATTATCTCTTCCCTGCACTGTTTCCAATATATATCTCTTGCATTTTCATCAAATGCATCATATACATTCGAATTCGGAAGGAGCATATTTTCAGCAGCGAATTCCCTGTAATTTTCCGAATCGGAACTCATATTCGGCCAGATGCTTACCATGAAATGTACATTATCTTTGTGCAGCCTATCTATCGTATTCTTTAGATCGGGATAACGGGTCTTATCAAATCTCTTCTCTCCCCAAAGTCCTTCTTCCCAGCTGTGCCAATCCTGAACGATACAATCTATCGGTATGTTTCTGTTTCTGAATGTTTCAGTGATGCTTTCAAGTTCCTCTGCGGATCTATAGCGTTCTTTACTCTGAATATATCCGAACGCCCAACGCGGAAGCATAGACGGTTTTCCCGTAAGCTGATGATAAAGCTTAACGAGATCTTTTATATTCCCACCCAGAAAAACATAGTAAGAAAGCACCTCTGTACTGTCTATAAAAAACTCTATCGAGTTTTCTTCCGACTTAAATATCTGGCAGCTCTCGGAATCTATCAGAATTCCGTAGTGCCCGGTCGTTACAAGGAACGGGATTGCTATACGCATATTGGATTCATAGAGATACTCCGTATGATTTCTGTAATCGAATACCCCGTCTTCATACTGTCCCATACCAAGCAGCATTTCACTTTCACCGATATTAAACCTGAGTTTTACCGAATACATTTTCCTTGAAGGAATGCTCTTCACGGTTTCCGTATATGATACTTCGCCGTTAGCGGTCATTTTCTTTTTGAATCCGCTCGTGTCGGAAATGTAACTGAATTCCGTCTGAGGAGCAATCTTTACATCCATCTGCTTCAGAACACAGTTTCCCTTCCAATCGAAACCAAGCGGTTCACTGTAGGTTTCGGTTCCGTCTAACTGATATGAAACATGTATTATTCCATCCGCTATCTCTTCAACAATCCTGTCCATCTGTTATCCTTTCAACGCACCGGCTGTCATACCCGATACAATGTACTTTTGTCCTATCAGATATACTATAAGTACAGGAAGACTTGTGAGGAAAATATCCGCACATACAAGATTCCAGTCCTTGTAATACATTCCGAAGAAATTATATACCGAAAGCGTCATCGGCCACTGCTCTGTCTTATTTAGGAAGTAGAGCGGTGACACAAATTCATTCCATGTATTAAGGAATGTAAGAACCGCAGCTGTAGCAACCGCCGGTCTGAGCAGCGGAAGCATTATATAGAAAAACAGCTTTATCGGTCCACACCCGTCTATTACAGCAGCTTCGTCAAGCTCCACCGGAACTTTCGATACAAATCCGTGTATAAGAAATGTCATAAACGGAAGCTGCATTGCTGTGTAAAGCAGTATTATTCCTATAACCGTATTGTTTAGATGAAGGAACTGCAGCACCTTTGTAAGTGCAACATAGTTTATCGGAAGTGTTATTCCGAGAACTATGAACATATAAAAAACTCTGTTAAGCTTTGACTGATTTCTTGCAAGAACATATGCCGC
>CACZHN010000209.1:4554-6295 GCA_902780985.1 uncultured Lachnospiraceae bacterium
CCTCCCGCATATATAAGACTGTTTATAAATGATCTGAGGAGCTTACCCTTCTGAACAACCGTAACAAAATTTTCAAGTTTTATCGGATGTGGCAGCATAAGATTCATGGATGCCGCTGACTTCTTGTCCTTAAAGGCATTGAAAGTTATAAGGAGCAGCGGTATAAGACATATCAATGAAAACAGCCACGCAATTATGTTACGGATAATTGATTGAGTTATCTGCTTATTTTTCATTATTCAACCACCTCATTCCGCGTCATGATCCTTATCATAAAGAAGCCTACTATGATCATAATTATAAACATTACAGATGAAAGTGCCGTACCTACAGCATACTGTCCTGTTCCGAACTTCTTAAATACAGCCGTATAGAGAACCTCTGTTGTGTCTTTTCCCGGTCCTCCGTTGGTAAGTGCATAAACCATGTCAAATACTTTCATACCGTATATAACATTAAGTACCGTCGTGGTTGTAAGCGTTGGAATAAGAAGCGGAAGTGTTATATATCGGAATTTCTGCCATGCACCCGCACCGTCTATCGCAGCCGCATCATAGTATTCCGGAGATATAGACAGAATACCCGCTATAAGTATTGTCATGATGTATCCGACACCTCTCCAGATATCTACAGCCATTACCGAACCGAATGCAAGATCCGGAGATACCAGCCACTTCTTTGCAAGGAAATCCAAACCTATCGACCTGAAGAATGTATTTAAAAGGCCGCTCTTCGGATCCAGTATCNNNNATATTTAAAAACTTGATCTTCTTGGTAAGAAGAAGTGCCAGTGCAAGTCCGATCAGAGTTTTCATAACCGTAGTAATAACGGTAAATGCCAGAGTATTCATTATGATCTTTAAGTAATTTTCATCGAGCGAGAAAACCGTTTTGAAGTTTTCAAATCCCACAAAATGCAATTCATCGGAATATGCCGACCAGTTAGTAAAGGAATAGCACACGCCGATCACACCGGGCAGAAAGAATAATACAAAATATATAATGAGCGCCCCTGCAGCAAAATATGTAGGATATATTTTTCTTTTATTCATATCAGATACCCTTTCCAAAATGGGGTTGCTTAAGTACCTTAAGCAGCCCCATATATTTACAAGTTATCATTCGATATTTACTGCCATGCCGGATCGGATGCGGCCTTTGCCTGCTCCTCACGCAGCTTATCAATATCCTGAAGTACTTCTTCAGGTGTCATTTCTCCGAGGAATAATGCTGACATATCTTTTCCTATATCCATCCATGCAGGGTTGTAATACTTAACTGATGCCTGGAATACCGCAACCTTATCTCCGAAATGAGCGCGGAACATTGCGATCATCTGCGGGGTGAGCGCGATCTCAGGCACCATCACGATGACGTCCTTTTCGTCAGCGACAGCCTTTTCGATCAGTTTGAAAAAGACAGAGGTCTTTCCCGAGCCTGTGATACCATACAGTAACGATACCTCGGGCGAATCCGATTCATACAGCTCGCTGAGTTCATCAAAAGCCTTTTGCTGTTCGTCGGTCAGGGTCACGTCACGCTTTTCAGAAGCATTGTACTGCGGAACGCGGAACACCTCGTCATCATAATAGACGGCGATATTCTTGCGCACCAGCGTATCGGGCACGGAGGTCGTCACGCCGGTATAGTAGCAAACCTCTTTGACCGAGGCAGAACCGACGGTAGACAGCAGATCGATGACGCTCTCCTGCTTGGCGCTGAGCTTCATGCCCTGCAGCAG
>CACZHN010000210.1 GCA_902780985.1 uncultured Lachnospiraceae bacterium
AAGAATCTTCTCAGAATTTCCGAAAACTTTTTCGTAGGCATCTGGATACTCTTAAAGTTAAATGTCACCCCGCCCGAATAGTTCATGGACGTATTGGCATTATTATTCCTGTAAATGCATGCCTCCCCTTTTTTCATTTTGATGATCCGGTATCTATCAAGTCCCTGCCCCGGATTTCCCAGCGTCCACTCAATATCCCGATTCATATTAAAGAATATCTGGACTTCGTCTCTCCCGAAATTATCGTTCTTTTCGGCAAAGACATCCTTCTTGAAGGAAAGATCCCAGTTACAGTATTGTATGTCACCGTCGGATTCTTTTTTTGTTATATCAAAAAGACCGTATTCAAAAGGAAATACATTTCTCCCTGTCATATAATCATTCAGAATGTCACCGTTTATTTTTTCTCTCATAACTTATGTATATTTACCTTATGCCTGAACCGCCTTCTTCTCAAAATGCTTGTTAAGTATTGCATATCCTATGATCACGCCAAGTGCCGCAAGGACGAAAACTATTACAGTGGATACTACGCCCATGGCTCCTGATGTATACTTGATCATTTCATCCATGGCTTCCGGGGTCTGTCCTCTTGAAATCCACTCATCCCTGTAGCTTTCCATAAAGAACATGGATGGTATGATGGAACCGAAGGCCTGTCCCACATGGAATATTCCGGATGCAAGTACAACCTTCCATACAGCCGGACTGTTTTCTCTTGATGCTATAAGGTCAGCAATAAGAGCACCGATCATGGATGTAACTACCCACGGCAGATATCCCGCTCCCATACAGGAAAAGATGATCATACAGATTGCCTGCATTATCATAAACTGACCGAACTTGCCGATCTTCCTGCTCATAAAGAAAAATATGGCTCCTGTTAAAAGTCCGCAAATACCCGGACTAATGGCATGACCGAAAGGTCCCACCACCATAGTTGCCATTCCCGATACCATATACAGTATCAGATACAATGCCGTAAGAAGAGCTGCCATAACCACGTCTTTAATCTTAAGCTTCTTCTTCATTTATATATCCTCCCGCATTTTTATAAATATATTATTTAACCTGCCCACGTTATCCGCGTTCAGTTTAAAATCATCTTTAACATATCCGTCTTCCAGGAAAATGATCCTGTCGGCTATGTGTCTTATGAATTCGTAATCATGTGAGATCACGAGTATTCCCGCATCCTTCTTCAGCTTTTTTATTTCCTCGGATACGCGCTGCATGCTGTAAACATCCAGACCGCTGGTAGGCTCATCGAAGATTATGAAGTTCCTTTCGCACAGCATGGCCATGCCGATCTGAAGTCTCTGCTTCTGTCCTCCCGACAGATCAAAAGGATGCTTGTACCTGTATGGTCCGAGTCCCAGATATTCGGTAATGTCCTGAATCTTCTTCGGATCGTTTTTCACCAGTGTCATCTCGTTTACCACCGATGTTCCGAAAAGCTGGTAATCCGGATCCTGCATGATAAAGAACGGAAGTCCGTCAACTTTCACCTTTCCGGATGTGGGTTTAAGGCTTTTGCAGAGAAGCTTTGCCATAGTTGTCTTACCCGCACCGTTGCTTCCCACGAGTACTGCTATCTCGCCTTTTTTAACGGACATATTTACATTTCCGAGAATGTCCTTGTAAGAAACATTCTTCATCTCCGCAACCGTTTTTTCGCCTACGGCACTTTCCTCAAAAGGAATGTCGATGGAGAATATATCAAAGCTTCTGGTATCGTATTTTCCTCTTCTGAATTCTTCCTCACTGTTGCAGACCGTAAGCTTTCCTTTTTCCATAAAGAGAACCTTATCTATGATGCCGTTCAGATAGAAAAATCTGTGGTCCGCGACAATTATCGTATAACCCTCCTTCTTCAGTCTTCCGATCAGCTTACCCAGTTTTACGGAATTGCCGTAATCCAGATTTGCGGAAGGCTCGTCAAAGAGAAGTATCTTCTGATGCATGGTCATGGAAGAAGCCAGAGCCACCATCTGACGCTCGCCGCTGGAAAGAGAGAAAATGTCTCTGTCCATAAGCCCCTTTAATCCGAATTCCTGAGAAAGTTCGGCTAAGCGCTCATCCATTTCCTCTTTTGTGAAACCGTAGTTTTCCATAGGAAATACAAGCTCGGCCGTGGTATTATCCGTAAAAAACTGAGATCTGGGATTCTGAAATACCGAGCCGATATGGGTGTTGAGCTGATGCATTTTTATCTTTGAATAGTCATTTCCTTCGATGGAAAGAAGGCCCTTCAGTTCGCCCTCCGTAATTGCGGGAATAAGACCGTTCAGACATTTCAGAAGCGTAGACTTGCCGCTTCCGCTGTTACCTGTAAGCAGGACTACATTTCCCTCTTCGATATTGAAATTCACATCGGTTATACCCTCTGTGGATTCCGAATATGTGAAGCTGAGGTTATCCGCCTTTATAACATTTTCTGCCATACAATGCCTCCCGCCAGTCCGATTGCGAATATCGAAAGGATCATGAAATCCGTAATCCGCATCTTTTCTTCATAGTAAGACGACCTTCTCATCGGAGCGTCTATTCCTTTAACAATCCCGGCTGCTGTCACCTCTTCAGCCAGTGCCGCACAACGGAAAAGCTGGGGAACTATAAAGTACTGAAAGCTCCTTACAGGTTTCTTCCATGTGAAATTTATACCCCTGAGTCTCATTGATTCTGTTATGTAGCTGAATTCGCGTTTAAATGTGGGTATGTACTTGAGGGTAATAGTAACCGCCACAACAAGAACTCTCGGAATATGCATGGTCTCGAGAGCTGACAGCAGCTGTGCGGAATTGTATTTGCTGATAAGCATAGCCGCCAGTGCTATACACGGCACCGATTGGGCTATAACAATAAAGAACAGACCTATGAACTTGAATCTGTCGTTGCCGATGGTGCACCAGTAAACTCCCATCATGGCAAACCATATCGCCAGCAGGGAAAAGACTCGCTTTATCCTTCCCATAACCAGCATCAGCGTCGAAGCAAAAACCAGCAGAAATATCTGGAGATACTTGCCGCTGATGAAGATGTACATCGACGGTGCGATTATATTTATGATTATCAATACTATGGGATTAACCTTAAGAGATTTCATCAGTCTGCCTCAATTCTTTGTTTATAGGTTTTTATAGATTTGTTTACTTCTATTTATAAATATATAATCACAGTTAGTCTTATCTAATTCAGTTATATAAAATAAACTACCCGACGTATTTTGTCAAGTGGGAAACGGGGACGGAGGTTGAGTAATCAAAATGGGAATCGGGGACACTCCTTGAAATTCTCAAGGAGTGTCCCCGATTCCCATTTTGATTACTCAACCTCCGTCCCCGCCTCCCACACTTTCATGATACCCCAGGTATAAAACTCTACCAGGGTATCTGTGTATTCCGTGGCTGCTTTGAGACTTGCACCTCTTACAAAAGGATCAAACAGCATGTCATAAAAAGAATAAGTTATATTTTCAACAAAAAGTTTCAGCGGTTTCTTCCTGATCCCGCGGATGTTTTCATATAAGCCCCGTATATCCGTATCCGCCAATTCTCTTGTAAAGAATTCGTACTTTGTACCCTTCGAACCGGTCAGAAGAAGCATGAATTCATCCCTGTTTGCATAAGCGAATTTCAGATAATTTACATAGAAGTCTTTTGGTGTCACTTCCGGCTTTTCTTTTTTTCCTTCTTCCCAATACAGCTTCTTATCTTTTTTGAAGATATCCATAAAGCCCTCATATACGGGAGATATCACCGCCTGAAACAATTCTTCCTTGTTCTCAAACCTTGTATACACCGCTCTCGGGCTGGTCTCTGCCTTAGCGGCAATGGTTCTTATGGAAGCTCCCTCGAATCCCTTTTCCAGAAATTCACATCTCGCGGCTTCTATCAGTTTTTCCGTAACTCCCTCAATCCTTCTTGGCATATCTTACTCCTCTTCCGATTCCCTAAGCACTTAATTCTTCGCTCTCACACTGAAGTCTGTAAAGCTTGCTGTATACATCGCATTTACCCATAAGCTCATCATGGGTTCCCGTGCCCGCAACCTTACCGTCATCCAGTACAACTATCTTATCGCATCCAACGATGGAACGCAATCTGTGAGCTATCATAAGAACCGTTCTGCCTCTTGTAAGTTTTTCTATGGCAGCCTGAATCTTCGTCTCGGTTTCCGGATCTATGGAAGCCGTACTTTCGTCCAGCAGTATTATAGGAGCATTCTTGAGAAATGCTCTGGCAATCGAAAGCCTCTGCCTCTCACCTCCCGAAAGTGTCGAACCGTTTTCACCGATGACTGTATCTATTCCCTCCGGAAGCTTTTCGATGAACGGCATACATTCCGCCATTTCCGCCGCCTTCAGAACCTGTTTGCGGGTTGCGTTTTTATTTCCGATAAGGATATTGTTATAAATGGTATCATTAAACAATGTTACGTCCTGGAATACTATAGAGAAATACTTGAAAAGTTCTTCGGGCGCAACCTCACTTACATTCTCACCACCTACACTTATACA
>CACZHN010000211.1 GCA_902780985.1 uncultured Lachnospiraceae bacterium
GGGATTTTTTTGCGACAATTCTGGGACGATTTTTCCCTTTCTCCGTGTTATACTGATACCATCGGAACCCGGTGAGGCCGGCAGCTCCGCATCCGTTCGGGTGCGGAGCTTTTTCGTCCCCGGCCCCGGGCAGACCGGGCTCCGATCCCAAGATCACGAAGGAGGGATACCATGATCGAACAATCCTATGACCTGGAGATGATCCCCCGCGGCGCGCCGCTGCGGGTGGGGGTCAGCCAGTACGACCAGAGCGGAAGGACCCTGGTGTTCACGCTCTACGCCGGAGGGACCCGGTTCTCTGTTCCTTCGGACGCGGCCGTCACCTGTGACGGGTCCTGTCCCGACGGCCTGGGCTTCTCCGTCCGGGCGGAGGCGGCGGGGGACCGGGTGCGGGTGCCCCTGACCGGAGACATGACCCGCATGGCCGGGAACATTCCCTGCCAGCTCACCGTCAGTGTGGGCGGTGATGAACTGATAGAAGTTCTCCAGACGCTTCCGGTCGGAGAAGGCATCCTTCTTCGGATCCTTATCCTCGGATGCACTGTTTGCAGCTACTGCGGCAACATCTATGGATACCGCATTTGTTTCCGCATCGAAGGATTCTATCATCTGAGATTCCTGTTCGTTCTTCTGCTGATCGGTTATCTCCTCATAGTTCTGACGATAATACTCTTCATAGTTTGCCCACTGTTCGTCATCTATAATCTCGGCTTCGCCGTTGGCATTCATGGAAACTACTTCCACAGCCTTTCTTCCACCGGAATATACGGCATCCTCCGTATCTTCCTTCTTCTGAACCAGCTGGATATTTACTATGACCGTCATACCGAAACGTCTTGCAAAAACGTCTTCTATAAAACGTCTGATATCGATAACTCTTTCACTTGCCAGTGTTCCCGCATTTACCGAAAAGCTTATGGTATTCCCGTCAATCTTATATTCGGAATTCTTGATAAGCTGAGCATTTAACTCGCTGCGGTCTCTGAGATCCGATACTATACTGTCCCAGTATATTTCCATAAGGTTCTCGGTATTATACTGCTTTGAAAGAAGATATCTCTCGTTTATCTCAACAGTGTTTTTCTCATCATTATCGAAGCACAGTTTTCTGACCGCATTCTCGGCCTCTTTTATATACTCTCTCGATATGATATGCCCCGACTCTATATATATGCAAAGATTACGGGCATTCTTCCAATACTCAACGCCCGTAACCATAACATCCGAAAAGTAATTTTCCGTATCTTTATTCAGTTTTATAGTTCCTTTTTCAGCTCATCCAGCAGCTGATCCTGAGGAACCTTTCTGAGTATCTCACCCTTACGGAATATCAGACCCTCGCCTTCTCCGCCTGCAACACCCAGATCAGCCTCTCTCGCCTCTCCCGGGCCGTTTACAGCGCATCCCATAACGGCAACCTTTATATTTAACTTAGGATAGTCCGCAATGAGCTTCTCAACGCGTCCGGCCAGCTCTATAAGGTTGATCTTTGTCCTTCCGCAGGTAGGACATGATACCAGTTCTATTCCGCCGTCACGCAGCTTAAGTGTCTTAAGGATAAGCTTTGCGGTCTTTATCTCTTCCACCGGGTCCCCCGTAAGAGAAACTCTTATGGTATCACCGATACCTTCATTAAGGATTATTCCGAGTCCCACAGATGATTTGATATTTCCGCTCCAGACAGTACCCGATTCGGTGATGCCTACATGCAGCGGATAATCCGTGATCTCACTTATCATCTCATGAGTCTTTACACTCATAAGCACATTTGATGACTTAATGCTTATAACAATATTGTCGTAATCTAGTGCTTCTATCATGCGCACTTTATCAACGGCGCTTTCCACTATTCCTTCAGCCGTAACTCCGCCGTACTTCTGAAGGAACTCCCTCTCAAGAGAACCTGAATTAACGCCTACTCTGATAGGTACATTTCTCTGTTTTGCAGCACGTACTACTTCCGCAAGATTTTCGGGAGAACCGATATTGCCCGGATTGATCCTTATCTTATCCGCACCGCTTTCTATAGCCTTAATAGCCAGTTTATGCTGGAAATGTATATCCGCCACAACAGGTATATGAACTCGGGATTTAATGGCACCTATAGCCTCTGCCGCTTCTTCCGTATTGGCTGTACATCTTACGATATCGCAGCCTGCTTCTTCGAGTCTGAGTATCTGTTCAACAGTAGCATCCACATCAGCTGTCGGCGTATTTGTCATAGACTGGATGGCAATAGGATTGCCGCCTCCGATCTTTACTCCGCCGATATCTATAACCTTTGTATTTTCCCTGAATAATTTCATATACACGTCTCCTGTATCTTATTTAGCTCCCACGAAAAGATTCGACATATCGTTAAAGAAAACGAATACCATAAGGAGCATGAGAAGTACGAATCCTATTCCGTTTACGATAGCTTCCTTGTCTCTCGGTATAGGCTTACCCACAACTGCTTCGGCTATGATGAAGAGTATTCTTCCTCCGTCAAGTGCAGGTATAGGAAGCAGATTCATAACTCCCAGATTGGCACTGATAAGTACCATGAAGTTGATTATGTTGAGGAACACATTCAGTGCTCTGGTTTCAGGTGTAGACTGCTCAGCCGCCTCATCGATAACGTCACTCATAACATGTCCTATTCCTACAGGACCCATGAGATCGTTGGCCGATGCTTTTCCGGTAAAGAGCATCTTAAGTGACATAAATGTTGTCTTCACCTGGTATCTTACTTCTATAAGCGAGTATTTCAGTTCCTCTCCGAAATTCTTTGCCTCACGTCCCATGCTGGTGATACCGAACATATAGGACTGTGACTCCTCGTCAAACTTAAGATTGACTGTTGTCTCGTACTCTCTTCCGTCACGCTCGTATGTAACCTTTATAGGCTTCTTCGGATCAGTAGTAACCATTCTGAATACGCTGATCTCACGGAATGTCATAACACGGCTTCCGTTCAGCTTTACGATAGTATCACCCTCCTGCAGTCCCGCCTCTGCTGCCGCACTGTTCGGAAGTACTTCCGAAAGAACAGGCGGATCTATAGCATAGTAATGACAGATAATTATCGAAAGCAGAAATGCAAGAATGAAGTTAAAGAACGGTCCCGCAAAGCATACGGAAAGCCTTGCCGGTATGGACTTTGTATTAAATGCATTCTCATCTTTCGAATCGTCTGCCTCACCTTCCATAAGGCAGTAACCACCGATCGGAAGACATCTGAGAGAATACTGTGTTTCTTTCTTCTTCCACTTTGCGATGGCCGGTCCCATGCCGATTGCGAATTCATTTACTTTTATCTTATTCAGCTTGGCGAATAAGAAATGTCCGAACTCATGTACGAAGACGATGATGCCGAACATAAGGATGATAACTAATACTTTTAACAAACCACTTATCATAATTTTCCTCTTATAAACTAGTTATTTCCAAACTTGGATAACAATATCTCGTCTGTCCACTTCTCTGTTTCAAGTATATCTTCAAGTGATGGGTTTTCTATTACACTGCCTTCATGGGCATCCATTGCGTATTCGATGATATCGTAGATATCAAGGAATCGGCAGTTACCCGCAAGGAATTTCGCTACCGCATATTCGTTAGCTGCGTTAAGGACTGTCGGCATGCTGCCGCCTGTAGCACTTGCACGGTATGCAAAGTCAAGGCCTTTGAAGGTCTTTCTGTCAGGCACGGATATGTTGATGCCGCTCATCTTCGTGAAGTCCAGCTTATCCCCCTGCATAGGACGTCTCTCGGGATAGGTGAGCGCATACTGTATAGGGAGCTTCATATCGGGAACTCCCAGGTGTGCCATCACGGCTCCGTCTTCATATTCCACCGCCGAATGAATGATACTTTCAGGCTGAACCACTACCTCTATCATATCGGCCGATACGTCGAAGAGCCAATGTGCTTCTATTATCTCAAGTCCCTTGTTTACCATTGTAGCACTGTCGATGGTTATTTTAGGTCCCATGGACCAGTTCGGATGATTAAGAGCCTGCTGAACAGTAACATCCTGTAATTCATCCCTTGTCTTTCCTCTGAAAGGACCGCCTGATGCGGTAAGAAGGATACGTCTGATCTTGTTGCCTTCATTTCCCTGAAGAGACTGGAAAATAGCCGAATGCTCGCTGTCCACAGGAAGGATCTTTATTCCCTTCTCGGCTGCACGTTTCATAACAAGATGACCTGCCGTAACAAGAGTCTCTTTGTTGGCAAGCGCGATATTCTTTCCGGCTTCGATTGCCGCAAGAGTAGGCCTTACTCCTATCATTCCAACAATAGCTGTAACCACTGTGTCACATTCTTCACAGCCGGCTACAGCCACAAGTCCTTCCATTCCGGAAGCAATAGTTATATCTATATCTTTAAGTCGGGCACGCAGATCCTTTGCATCCTCTTCGGTGCTGACCGCAGCAAGCTTTGGTCTGAATTCCCTGATCTGCTCTTCGAGAAGATCTATGTTCCGACCACAGCTCAGTGCCGCAACACTGAAATCGGGATTATGCCTTACAACATCCAGAGTCTGCGTTCCTATAGATCCCGTCGAACCTATAATCGATATCTTTCTCATATCATTCTCCATTTTATTACAGCATGATCTGCATCAGATAAAATATGATCGGTGCCGTAAATATCATACTGTCGAATCTGTCCATAACTCCGCCGTGTCCCGGTATGAGTTTTCCGTAATCCTTCACTTCGTTATTTCTCTTAATGGCAGATGCAGCAAGATCTCCTACTACCGCAGGGATTGCGCCTACCGCACATATCACGAGGAATATGATCGGAAGATTGCTTATCTCATGAACATTAGAATTGAACCACAGTCCGTAAAGAAGTCCGAGAACTCCGGCACCAAGGATACCTCCGATAAGTCCTTCCACGCTCTTCTTAGGGCTGAGGATCGGTGACATCTTATGCTTACCGAAAAGTCTGCCGAAGCAATATGCCAGAGTATCGTTGCCCCATGAGCAAAGGAATACGAGCACTATAAAGTAACCGCCGTCTTCCATGATTCTAAGCTGATATACGTATGAAAGCATAACGCTTACATAGTAAAAACTGAAGAAGGTTGCCATGATCTCTTTATCATGATACTTCGGAAATGTGAATACATATACCGCAAGTACTACCAGCATATATGTCACAAGAACCGGCATGATAAAATCTTTCAATCCCATCATAAGGACAACGTAATACAGCACTGTCCAGATATATGCAATTATTCCCGGTATCTTCTGTTCAACCTTATAAACTCTCATAAGCTCGAAGACACCTATAAGCGACAGGAGCATGGTTACCACGCCTGTCACATATCCGCCGAACCACAGTGTGATAACGGCAAGAATAATAAGAACTATTCCACTAATCAGTCTGGTCCAAAACATTTATTTTACTCCACCATAACGTCTATCACGTTTCGCATAGTACAGGATAGCCTTTGCCAGCTCATCCTTGTTAAAATCAGGCCACAATGTATCGCAGAAGTAAAACTCCGAATAAGATATCTGCCATGGCATAAAATTGGATATTCTTATCTCGCCGCTGGTTCTGATAAGAAGATCCGGATCCGGCATACCGGCTGTATCAAGGCTGTCGGATATCATCTGCTCTGTTATATCTTCGGGACGTATCTCACCCTTCGCTGCTCTTTCCGCAAGAACACGAACGGCTCTTGTTACATCGTCACGTCCACCGTAATTCAGAGCAATATTAAACTGAAGTCCGGTATTATTTTCTGTTGCAGCTTCAAGTTTTTCGATTGCGGATCTTATATCCTCATCAAGTCTTGAACGTTCACCGATAACACGGACTCTCATATTGTTCTTGTTGGCACGATCGATGGCATTTATCAGATAATTTCTGAGAATGGTCATTATACCTCTGACTTCTTCCACGGATCTCTTCCAGTTTTCCGTAGAAAAAGCATAAACCGTAAGATACTTGACTCCCAGATCCCATGCGTCATCGCATATAGTCTCCAGTGTATCAGCTCCGGCCTTATGTCCGAAGTTACGAGGCATATGTCTCTTCTTTGCCCATCTTCCGTTACCGTCAAGGATTATAGCAACATGGGCAGGGATAAGCTCCCTGTCCATATTCATTACTTCATCTGTATATGTACTCATACTAAACTGTCATAAGCTCCTTAGTCTTAACATCAACCATCTTATCGATCTCAGCTATGAACTTATCTGTAGCCTTCTGGATGTTGTCCTCTTCATCCTTCATCTGATCTTCAGAGATGTCTCCTGCCTTGCTCTGCTTCTTGATTTCTTCGTTAGCATCACGACGTACATTTCTGATAGCAACCTTTGCAGCCTCAGCCTTCTTCTTGATATCCTTTGCAAGTTCCTTACGTCTCTCCTCTGTAAGTTCAGGGAAGTTAAGGATAACACTCTTTCCGTCATTGTTAGGAGTAATTCCGAGGTCTGAATTAAGGACAGCCTTCTCGATATCCTTAACCATCTTTGCCTCCCATGGAGTGATCATCAGAGTACGTGCATCAGGAACAGATACATTGGCAACACCCTGAATGTTTGTAGGTGTTCCGTAGTAATCAACTCTGAGCTTGTCAAGTACGTGTGGATTAGCACGTCCTGCTCTTATAGAAGCGAATTCTGTTCCAAGTGCATCAATTGCCTTCTGCATTTTTTCCTTATAGTCTACCATTTTTTTGTCCTCCTTAAATCTTTCCCTTATACATTAATCTTTGTGCCGATTTTTTCTCCATTCACGGCACGCATGATTGAGTTTTCTTCACTTAAGCCGAAAAGTATCATCGGCATCTTGTTCTCCATCGCAAGCACTGCTGAAGCAAGGTCAATAACACCAAGCTGCTTTGCTACGATATCGGACATTTCCATCTCATCAAATTTCTTTGCATCAGGATTCTTCATAGGATCACTGTCATATACTCCGTCGATTGACTTAGCCGAAAGAATAGCTTCAGCCTGAACTTCGATAGCACGGAGCACTATAGCCATATCCGTTGAGAAGTAAGGATGACCTGTACCTCCTGCAAAGAATACAACCTCTCCTGCTTCCATATATTCAACAGCCTTATCTCTCACATAAAGCTCTGTTACATCTCCGATCTGATACGGTGTCATAACATGGCACTTAACGCCCTGCTGTCTGAGTTCATCGGCAGCATACACGCAGTTCATAACGGTTGCAAGCATTCCGATCTGGTCAGCTTTTACACGGTCCATATCACCCGAAGATCTTCCTCTCCAGAAGTTACCTCCGCCGATAACTATTCCGACTTGGATTCCCATGTCTACAACCTTTCCGAAAAGCCCTTTCCCGATTCTCCCGCAAGTGCCTCACCGCTTAACTTGAGGCATATTCTCTTATAAGACATTTTGTATGCTCCTTATCTTCTCTTTCTGTTATTCTTTCCCTTATTTCTGTTCTGATGATTTGATGAGCTCTTATCAAACTCAGCCTCTATCTCATCTTCCGCAGATACGGGTTCTAAACTTTCAAGTTCTGTAAGACTGCTGTCCGCTACAGACTTTGATTCCGAAATCTCCTCAGCGTCCGTAACTTCTTCAACTGCAGTAACGGTTTCCTCAACAGCTTCAACCTTTAATTCCGTTGAACCGTCAAGGTCTTCTATCTCTTCATCAAAGAACTTCTCAACATTAACATCCGAGTATACCTGCTGGCACATACCGTCTACGATAGCACCTGCATTTACCTGGATTGACTTTGATCTGATATTACCTACTACAACAGCGGATGAATCCACGATAACCTGCTCACGCACGTCAACGTCACCCTTAACGGCTCCGGCAATAACAGCTGATTCAGCAGAAATGTTACCCACCGAAATTGTTCCGGCACCGATCTTTACGCTGCCTTCGGCAAAGATTTCTCCGGCTATATGAGCCTGATGTGCATAGAGTTCCTGCACATGGATATTTCCGTTTACACGGCCGCCAATGATAAGCTTGCCCTTGCAGCTTACATCGCCTTCGACTCTTCCCATAACATCGATATCATCTTCGGTCTCTATATTTCCGATTATGACTGTCTTTGCTGTAATATATGTTGTATCTTCCGATAATCCGGAATAAGCATCGCTTCTGCTGATCTCAGTTTCTAAATCAGGCATTTTATCTTCCTCCCTGGCCTTCTTACTTCTGGTCTTCGCTCCTGTATTCTCTGTCTTGGAAGACGCTTTGCTGCGTCTCTTAGCCTTCTTTTCTTCGGCTTTCTTCTCTTCTTCTTTCTTTTCCTCTTCGGCAGCTAATCTCTTAAGCTCGGCTTCTTCGGCAGCATGCTGTTCAGCAGCAGCCAGTCGCTCTTCTTCAATAAGTCTCTCTTCTTCGGCCATTGCCACTTCATTGGCAACTCTCTCTGCCTCAAGTTTATCTTTTTCCGATATATCGCTGACCATCTCGATGGTTTCGGAAACAGTTTCAACGATTTCCTCCGGAGCTGATTCGTCAATTGTTTCGACGTAGGATTCAGTCTCTGCAACAGCTTCATCGTTTTCCGCAGAAATGTATTCCGGTGCTTCAGCTTCAGCCTCAAGTTCACCTGTCATATCCTGTATCTCCGGAGTTTCTTCAACACTCAGTTCTTCCTGAGGTTCTTCAACTGTCTCAGCAGTATCCTGCTTGCTCTCTATATTCTGAAGCTCGCTTGCGAAGGCATCATCCATGTCATCGTCGTCTTCATAATCTTCCGGCGACCAGTCATCCTCCGCATCCGGCATGTTGTCGATTTCAGCTTCTATTTCTTCGCTGGCACGCATGGCTTCCGCATCTATGCTGCGGCCCAGTTCTTCTCTGAGTCTGTCCGCTTCTTCTCTGAGAACCGCTTCAGACATAGGATCCGAAGAACCCGGAATTTCGGGAATCTCTTCTACCGGAACAGCCTCTTCTACCAGACCTTCGGATTCAACCCAATCAGATACGGATTGTTCTCCTTTTTTCTTTTTGGATTTGGTATCACTTTCAGGCATAAGCTCATTGACAGCCTGAGCAAAATCTCTCTTAAAATCCTTTAAAAATCCCATAGTTTTTCTCCTTATGGTTCTGTCTGCTAAGTATAACACAATTCATACATCTTGTGCAAAAACATCTGTTTTCACACTAAATCAGCCAAAAAAAGCCCTAAAATCGGTATTTATCTTAAAATATTTACATTAATTTATTAATTTGTTAATAGTTTATTCATATTTAAAGTTTATATTCAAACTATAGATTTTTCATAACTCTCTCACCTTATGAATAGTGTATACTTACGAAGCCCTCTGGTTCGGAACAGAGGGCTCGCTTTATATATACGAATCGTTTACACAATCCTGTTCTTCACCTCTTCGAACATATTCTCCCTGTCATCGTCTTTCTTATATGTGAATCTGCTCACTACAGCAATCACTATCAGGCTTAATACAAACGCCGGTATCATCGAACCTATTCCGAAGTACTCTCCCAGCGTTACTTTATTTTCTCCGAGCATAACAGCAGGTACACTGTCCAGTCCCAGATATACCACAAGTCCTGTCATCATTCCGGCACCCAGTGCGGTTCCCGACATTTTCTTCTTGTATAAAGACACGATCATCGCCGGTCCTGTTGTTATTCCGCAGATAGTCAGCATGGACAGAATGATAAGATGCGATTCAATCCTGATACCGCAGGCGATAAATGTAGCAAGTCCCGCAGTAAGTATGCTCACTGCGATAAGAAGTATAAGCTCCTTCTTATGTCTTTCTTCCGGACTCTTGGTTTTCTTTATCAAGACCGGTGCAAGAATATCGCATGTTATTATTCCCACCAGTACATTCAGCAGCATTCCGCTGACTATTGTGATTATCAGGATAAGTGAAGTAACATATCCTACTCCCAGGATCTTACTTACCGCTTCCCCTCTGAAAAGTTTAAATGCAATGGCATACATATAGTCTGCGGCCGAGCTGTGAGTATCCATAGGATATAAAAACGCTCTGCTTATTCCACCGAAGAAGGATGCTGCCACAAAGATAACTATACTGAAGATAGCCGCGGTTCTTCTTCCCCTCTTTACCATTCTGGCTGTCGGAGATGCAATGAACACCGACAAAAGCGGCAGAAATCCGAATACCACAAGTCCGTAAGAGAGATACTTTATCACTTCCTCAGGATAGAGATATCTCTGTCCCTTCATCATGACATTGATATAGTCGCTTACGCTTCCCTGGATATCGCTCCAGATTGTATTTCTAACAATGGTTCCCAGGCCCAGGTTAATAACCGAATATGTAACTATTCCGCAAAGGAAAAGCGCAAGTATAATAACCGCCGGGATCGACGCTCTTGTCAGAAGTCCGAAACCGAAACAGGTAACAGCCAAAAGACCGATAGAAGCAACTATGATAACGCATATCACATAGTCACCTACATCGAATCTTGAAATGATCTGCCCGAAGCTTGAAAGTATACATGCATATACTATCAGCAGCAGTACGGAATAAAATATCGCTATCACAAATCTGAAAGGCTGACTGAGTCCGAATCTCGCCTTAAAGTAAGACGGCACTGTATACATTCCCGGATTCTTTCTGGCATATCTCATAAGTCTGAAAGAGAGAGCTCCGTATGCAATCTGCAGAACCACAAAAACGCCTGCGTAAATCCAGGCAACTCCCGCTCCTTCTTTGTAAATGTGATATGGCAGCACGGTAAGACTGAGTACTCCCGTAAGGAAGATCACTGCAGCGCTTCCGAGAGGAAGTCCGCTCATTCTCCTACCCGTGCAGAATCTCCTCAGATCCATCCGTCATCTCCCGGCTTAACCATCACAGGTTTCCATTACAATATAATAACCAGAGCAGCTTATAACCGCTCTGTCAGATGCCAGCTCGTTGCTGATGCATCTTGATATTCCCTTCTTAAGGGTAAAATCTTCTATCTCATATTTAAATCCCTTCATGGTAAGATCAGTAAGATCTTCCGAGAAAGGAATTACTGACACATAGTAACCAAAAGAATCCTCTTTTGTAATTACTGTCTCTCCTTTGGCAACTCTTATCCTGTTCGTAGGATCAAGAATCACAGCCGGAACATCTGCATCTACGGCACACTTAAGGAGCTCAATACTTGAAATAGTCTGATCCAGCCTGCTTCCTGTTGCTCCCATCAGTACAATCTCTGAAGGATGCATATCTATCGCCATAAGAAGCGCGTGTTCCGTATCAGTATCGTCCTTCTCAGGACACAGCTTTTCAATAGGGGTGTCCGAATAATCCAGAACATTCACTGAATCAAAATCTCCAACACCGATATCCGGTTTTATCCCTGCCTCTTTCAGTGTTTTCATGCCACCGTCAATTCCGATGATATAAAGCTTCTCAGAACTGTCTTTCATATGCTTC
>CACZHN010000212.1 GCA_902780985.1 uncultured Lachnospiraceae bacterium
GTGCGGCTATGCCGACAAGCTGAGCCAGTTCTTTGCGGAAGGGGATTTCGTATCCTTGACGTCGGAGCAGATGAGCCTGCTTGAAAAGTGGGCTACGCTGAACAAAGATCAGAAGCGCTTAGTGATAGATATGATCGAAAACATGAAATAGAGCTAAAACGCCGCTCTATATATCGGGTATCACCGATGTACAGAGTGGTGTTTTTTTGGTTTGTGAGGTATTGCAGTCGGAACTGAGATTCAACAGCAGGAATGGTGCGTTAATATCATCCGGCGCTAACATCCCGGGATCAGCAATTCCCCGCATCTTCCGGTATTCTTAACATGAACCGTCTCCTTCTTCCCCTCTATCTCAACTTCGGCTATAAAGCGGTTCGGCCGCTTCAGGAATACAGCCTTCATGATATTCTTGTATTTCATGACAGGTTTCCCCCATTTAACATTTAAGATTCAGTACTTTACACTCATATCAAAGATCAATTTTACCCGAAATGTGAACCTTTTTCCACACCGTGACAATATAACAGTGTAATCGCACTAAAACAATTACCAACAGACCTTACAGGAGGACTAATATGTACTCAGAAGAAAATCAGAAAAAAACCGATACACTTGCCAAGATATTTATCCTTATTCCGGCATTTCTTTTTGTAATATCTTTTATTTTCTTTCAGATTGCAAGATTTATCGGAAACTCGTTCTTCATCAAACCTACTACTATCTGCGCATACGGCATGATACTTCATGTATTTCCGGGCATTATACTATCCATAGTCGGACTCATCAGAACCAAGAATAAGTACATGAACGGATATCGCTTTCTTGCATGTCTTCAGATCATTATCGATATAGCAATTCTTATCCTTTACAAATATATCAGGATGCATGCAAGCTAAAGAAATGCAGGTGTCTATCAGAATTTTATCTTTCCTAACAGGAATTTTACTATTATCCTCTCTTCCCTCTCCGTGAGATAATGCATATGCCCTCTGTCCCTTATAAGATAAGTTCTGCAGTTCGGAATGATCTTCCTCGCTCTTCTCAGAACTCCCGGTCCCGGAAAGAGACAATCCTTCTCTGCTGCCATAACCAGCGTCGGTGCCGTGCAACGTTTCATCTTCGACGCACTTACGTTAGTCGGCATCATTGTCTTCACCTTCACATGATCTATACTGAGCTTAGCCGTCCTGTAAATATCCTCGGAAATGTTTTCCTCCTTGATTGCCATCGGCATCATGGTCTTCTTCAGCCATATATCTCCGCCTGCGATCCAATACATAATCATAGGAAACATCATCTGCGCATTCTTAAGCTGCACAGCGTTCTTTATGCCCGACGGGATATACATCAAAACTCGCTTTACCTTATTGGGAGCAGCGCACATAGTCTTGGCTATGATACCTCCTCCGAAGGATCCGCCGAAGAGACTTATCTTCTCATATCCCAGCATGCTTATCACTTCACCGGTCCACTTTCCGTAATCATAATTTGCCGCGGAGAGACTTGTCTCCGCACTCTTTCCCGGATGCCCTATTGTATCAACGGCATAGATATGAAAGTCTTTGAACAGGAATCCGCAGGTTAAGAGATTATAGGCTGTGGTTGCATTTCCACCATGGAATACAAGGAGCGGCTCACCGTTGAGATTCCCCGTTTCGATGAGATGGGTCTTACCGAAAGAAGTATCCACATAGATATCCTTATAAGGTATAGGCAACCTCTCCAATTGGCTGTCATACAGCTTAAGTATTTCCCGCTTACCCTCAGGGGTTTTATAAATTGATTTCATAATATCTGTTCTCCTACTCAAATATCTGTTTTACCAGACCTCTCACCAACATCCTGGTGCTGCCTCCCAGATTCTTTTCACCTATCACGTCTGTATACATTCCGCCGAAGAGTATCATTGTAAATGCAGCGGCAAGCTCATCCACATTAATCCCTTTCTTCTTCGCCATAGTCTCGAGGCCGCTCAGATCCATGACATTCTCGTGGTCCATATGTTTTGCCAGTAAATCCTTATCCAGCTTGCTGAGGATAAGATTCATGGATTCCGGGTTC
Source organism: uncultured Lachnospiraceae bacterium (assembly GCA_902780985.1). The sequence continues at coordinate 2,062 of CACZHN010000212.1, forward strand.
ATCAAAACCTTGAGACATGATGTCCTAATAAGGCTCATACCTTCAAGTATTGCATCTGTAACCTCATCCACATAAGGGATCATGGCGTTCTTCTTCGTGAGGTCCACCTTATTCTCGGTTATGATCCTGTTGAGCTTCTCATATATGCAGGCATCCACCTCATGATGGAAATCCTGAGAACAATCAAAAAGAAGCATCTCCTTGGATTGATAGAACAGGTAAAATGTACCCTTGGGTATTCCCACTCTCTTAACCAGTTCATCTACGGTGGTCTTCTTTACCCCCCTCTCCAGCATAAGGTTGTTGGCTTCCTCTTTAAGTCTTCTGATTATGTCCTGCTTCTCTTCTTCGGAATATACTTTCGGCATTGACTCACCTCTTTTTTGACTATTTTTATATTTTTAGTCAATATACAACTAAATATATTTCTTGTCAATAGAATACGAATGGCTCCGAAAAAGACCGCCCGGCTCAAAACGAAAAAAACAGGCTCCCGTCTCCGAGAGCCTGTCATGAATAGCTTTAACTTAAATATTTCTGCCGCAGCACTTCTTATACTTCTTACCTGAACCGCATGGACACGGATCGTTAGGATAGATCTTCTTGGCATGTGCATTTACTGCTTCTCTGTTCAGCTCGGCGGTTGTGTGACCGTTGTTGATCCAGAGACGGGTTGAGTTAGCCATATCCTGAAGATATCCGATAAGCTCGTTCAGCTTATCAAGGCTGCTCATTGCTATGCCGTACTTATTCTCAAGTTCTTTAACTGCGTAGTCGGTAACTTCGGTGAATCTGTTGCCGTCAAAATCATCGCCTGTCTTGTAAAGCTCATTCTGAATGTCTACGGCGAAGTCATGCAGATCCTTATCATAAGTCTTTCTGAGATACCCCTCAAGTTCACGGAATGCAGGAGTTTCATCGCGATAATCATCATCCGCATACTGAAGGAATACTTCCTTACTTGGAAGGTATCTGTCCTTCTTGGAAGCAACCTCGTGAAGTTTCTTATAAGGAAGCTTGCTTGCGGAATTGTAGTAATCCTTTAAATCATCCTCGCTGAGCTCGCCCTGAATACCCTTTGACTGTACGAATGCATTCAGCTCTGCGATCTCGGCTTCCATAGAACCCTTGAATACCTGATTAAGAACATATCCGCTGAGTGTTACCTCGATGTTCGGAATGTCGTCTCCGATCACGTTGTGCAGGGAATATACGCAGTAGTACTCAGGTGAGTAGAATACGGTGGTTCTGTAGCTTCCTTCTGTTCTGCGGTACTTATCGCCCTTGTCCGGAAGTGTCTCGAACTTCTCAAGTACCTTCTGGAGCTCATTTATATGGAGAACTCCGTAAAGGTTTGCTGCTGCCTTGGTATAAGCGCAGAGGTTTAACATGTATGCTCTACGAGCCTTATAAACCTCGTCCTGAGTCAGGAGCTCGTATCTGTTCGGGCATCCCCAGACTTCGCAGATCTTCTTTAACTCTTCATCGTCTACAAATGCAACAAGGCACATACCTTCAAAGAGTACGTCATCGGAAAGCGCCTCGGACATGATCTCCACCGCACGCTTCTTGGTGGTCTTCTTGTCATTCAGCTCGATATCCATTACTTCGGCCAGAAGCTGAATCTTTTCCTCATCCAGCTCGTCAAAGAGGCTTAACTCCGGTTTTCTTCCGATCTGCTGCTCAACGATCTCAAGACCTTCCTTCTCGTCTTCCACTGCAGCAAGACGAAAATCTTCATTTCCCGAGATGAACTGGGTGAAGAGTCCGAATACCGGCTTAATCTCTTCCGCTTTAAATGCATTTAATGTTTTTGCTATTTCTTTTTGAGTTTCTTTGATTAATTCACACATAGGTTTACTCCCACTTCTTTAGTATACACGCAAACGCCTTAGCAGTTCTTGCCTCGGGTTCCGTAAAATGATTTCCTTCGTTCCACTCCAGTGTACTATCCGCCTCGGCCGAAATCGACTCATGCAGACCGCTTATCACCCCACTGACACGGTCTATCACCGGATTCTTTACTTTATCTTCTTTCTTTCCCAGGCTGAGATACACGGTCTCTGCCTGAATGGTGCGTTCCTTAGCATATTCCTCGAAGCCCGGGAACCAGACCGACGGGGATGCCGCCGCGACTCCATCGAAGAGATCCGTCTCATATGCGCTCCATAACGCAAAAAGCCCGGCCAGGGAATATCCGCCAATGCACAGTTTCACATCAGCCATGTCCCTGCCTCTCAATATATCTTTCTCAATCATTTGCCGCAGCTTCGCCAGGGTTTCCCTGCCTCTTCCGCCAAAGCCGTCCTTGCCGAAAACCGCCGGTGCCTCCCATGGAGACAGCTCGGCATTCCAGTCGTCCGCCTTAAAAGTTACCCATTCGAAATCATCCGTG
>CACZHN010000213.1 GCA_902780985.1 uncultured Lachnospiraceae bacterium
ATTCAGGAAAGAACGCGGACTTACACAGGAACAGCTTGCCGAAGTTTTCGATATGACTATCGGTGCGGTCCACAAATGGGAGGCTGGGCTATCAACTCCTGATATATCGCTCCTTATGGAAATGGCAGACTTCTTCGATACTTCTCTGGATGTACTGGTCGGATATAGCGTGCGGGACAACCGCATAGAAGTTCTCTGCAAACGCCTCCGTAAGATGACTGATACCATGGATCTGAACGGACCTGCTGAAGCCGAAAAAGCCCTTAAGAAATATCCTAACAGCTTCAGAGTCGTTTATGAATGTGCGTATCTCTATTCCGCCTTCAGCTCCATGTTTAAAACCAATATGGAGTACGCAGCCCATGCAAGGGATCTGTATGAGCAATCGCTTAAGCTCATTTCACAGAACACAGACCCGAATATCGATGCGACTTCTATATACGGCAGGCTCGCTCAGGTATATCTCATTATGGGCGATTATGACAAAGGACTCGAAATCTATAAAGCACATAATGCCGGATATATATACAATTCTCAGATCGGACAGGTTCTTTTAGTTAAAGGCGATTACGAAGAGGCTGAGATAAACCTGTCTTATACTCTTGTAAACCAGATAGGCACCTGGGTCAATCTTATAATCAACAAAGCCCTCTGTTATATTTATACCGGTAATCTTGAAGAAGCAAAGGCCATACTTGAAATGGGTCTCAATATGAATGAAATGTTGAAAAGAGGCGATAAACCTTCTTATCTCGACAGGATCAGCTGCATATATCTTACCGGTCTCGCGCACATTTCACTGCAGCAGAAGCATAAGAAGGAAGCAGCTGCCACGCTGAATAAAGCCAAAGCTGCAGCCGAAGCCTTCGATGCCGCTCCCGAATATGATGCCAGGAACGAACGATTCGTTGAGATCAAGGAAGCCTGCATGGCATACGATAACACAGGTGAGACCTGCATAGAAGTAATCGGGAATGCAATCGAATTACTTAAATCTACAGAACTTTCTAAACTTTGGAAATCCATTAACTAAGATCAGATTCAGTAACTCAATCCTAAAATCATTAAATGCGAGGAAATTTAATATGAATAATAAGACAATCCGTGCAGAATTGGTTAACCAGTTCTACATGCATAATTTTTGTGCCCTTTTTCTGGCAATTATAGCTTCTATACTCTCCGGAACTACAGGAATCATCATCTCCTGGATCCTCAAAGAGCTTATCGATATAATCTCCGGACAGGGTACTCTGACACTCAATCAGGTGCTTCTCATATGCGGTGGATTCATCGTATTTGTACTTGTGATCACATTACTTAATTATATATCCGAGCCTGCATTTGTACGCCGCGCCATGAATCAGTATAAGGATAAGGCATTCGGTTTTCTCTCAATGAAAAATATCTCTTCATTTCAGAAGGAAACCACTGCTTCTTATCTTTCAGCACTGACAAATGATGCAACAACTATAGAGCAGCAGTTTGTAGCTTCAATACTTCCGATCACTACAAAGGCTGTATCGTTCTTCGGAGCACTAGCACTGATGATCTACTATTCTCCGCTCCTTACACTTTTCTCTATCCTTATCACATTTATCCCTACAATAGTATCGGTAATTGTAGGAAAAAGGCTCGCTAAGGTTCAGAAGGAAGTATCGGACAGAAATACAGCATTTACAGCAACTATGACTGACTGCCTGAACGGATTTAATGTTATAAAGAGCTTTAAGGCAGAGGATCAGATCGGTAAGATATTCACAGAAGAAAACCGTAAGCTCGAGGAAGCTAAAGGCCGTCTTCGTAGGATCAGCGGACTTGCAGGATCCCTCGGTCTGCTCTCCGGTGCACTTGCACAGCTCGGAGTATTCCTCTTCGGTTCTTACCTTGCATTAAGCGGCAACTATGTTACAGCAGGCTCAGTACTTATGTTTGTTAACCTTATGAATTTCCTTATACCACCTGTTGCCGAGCTCCCGAAGCTTCTCGCAGGTAAGAAGGCAGCCGAAGGTCTTATAGATAAACTGTCAGAGTCACTTACCGAGAGCAGCAATACTTCCGGATCAGAAAGCTTATCTAAAGATAACAATACTATATGCTTTAAGGATGTTTCATTCAGCTATGAAGACAGTGACAAGGAAGTCCTTCATGATATTAACTGCGAATTTCTTCCGGGCAAGTCTTATGCGATAGTCGGAGGCAGCGGAAGCGGAAAGTCCACATTTTTAAATCTCCTTATGGCCTCCCATAATAATTACAGTGGAGACATAACCATCGGCGGAAAGGAACTGAAAAATATCAGTACTGATTCTCTGTATGAACTTATGACAGTAATCCAGCAGAATGTATTCGTCTTCAATTCATCAATCAAGGATAACGTTACTATGTTCCGTGATTTTCCGGATGAAAAGATCGACGAAGCTATAACTAAGGCTCATCTTAAGGAGCTTATCAAGGAACGCGGTACAGATTATCTCTGCGGTGAAAACGGACAGGGACTTTCAGGTGGTGAGAAGCAGCGTATCTCCATAGCAAGAAGTCTTCTCAAGGAATCTTCTATCCTGATTGCCGATGAAGCAACATCCGCTTTGGATGCCAAGACTTCTTACGAAGTGATAAACGAGATCCTGGAACTCGATTCTATGACACGTATAGTAGTAACTCATTCTCTTGAGGAAGCACTGCTCCGCCGCTACGATGAGATCATCGTGATCAAGGACGGAACCATCGAAGAGAAAGGCAGCTTTGATCAGCTGATAGATAATAACGGATATTTCAAGGCACTTTATACGATAGTACAGTAAGTTATAAATATATGATTTCAAAAAAAGCTCGCAAACACCTGTAATAACAGGCATTTGCGAGCTTTTCATTTTGCATTTATTGTCGCACCATTGGAGGCTATATATCGCCTTCACATTTTTCAATACTCCAAATATATTGCGGGACGGACCGCTATATCACTGGCATCATCACCAAATTCATGTTTCAAACGCCAGTCATCCAGCTCACCATCCTTGTAGACAACCGTTGAGTAATAGTGCCCGCTGCCCGGAGAGCGAAGCCACCAAAGAGTGGCGCCTATGATTTCGGCAGGATAACCATCATCTCTCCAATACCGTTTATAATCGTCCTCGGATACGCATCTTGCACCATTTATGAGTGCCTGCCTGGTCGGATAACATATCAATGAATCATTTTTGCTGCTTCTGTCATATGTTAAGTTTGCTCCAAATAACTGTTGAACTTCATGTATGCTTAAGAGAAACACCCTGTCCTCTGTGTCATTTCCGCCTTCTGCTCCTCCTTCACACTCGTCCTTTGGATAAAAGTCAAAACTATCCGCATTTTCATTAACATTTTGAAAGATCAACTCCTGTTCTTCTGTGCTGAATGCACTGTTACAGAAGTCATTATTCAACCAGGATCGCAAAGTACAGTTCTCCCAGGTGATCGGAACAAATGTATCATTGTATGCTCTCGCATCCAAAGCATATCGAGATAGTAACAGTGCTTTCCCGTCATTCTTATCTATGACAATCCACTCTATTTCTTCGGGGCCGTTCGAATCGTCACTATCCTGCTCATATGTCCCGAAGCTGACATGGTCACCAACCTCAGCATCGGCAAGTACATCCGGCGCGTACCCGATAGCTTCACTCTCCCTGCAGTTGATACTGAGTGCTTCCATTTCAGCCTTAAGTTCCGCCTCCGCTTCCTCCGCTAATGCTCGTTCTTTCTCGGCATTGACCTCTTCGATTCGCGTCTCAATCTTAGCTTCCTCATCCTTAAGATACTGGTGTGCATACCCGCGGGCATCATAAAGGATTTCCACTGCCTCGTCATAATCCTCCTCGCTAAGCAGTTCATCTACCCAGGTATTATATACACTCATAACCTTTTCTTTCTCATTAATATTCTTATATGTCCATATAGCTGACCCGTAATCTTTAATTCCCAGGTATGCCTCTGCCAAGCCGTTCTGAGCATCCACGTTATGCGGATCAATCTTCTCGGCCGCGCGGAAGGCTTCGATTGCCTGATCATAGTCCGACTCCGCCAGACACTTCTGCCCGAGTTCAAGCTGCTGTTTAAGCTGTATCTTATTTCGAATGTGCGGGTACAATAAAAGCCCCATTCCCACAAGCAATACAATTCCAAACACAATAAATCCTATTTTTTTCAGCTTTGCATTATCCGACATACTAACTCCTTAAAAAATTATCTTACATCTATCCTTATGATATTAGGCTCCTCTTTAAACTGCTCCACCAGCCTTAAATGCATTATCAAATTTCTTAGATTCATCCATTCGATACATGGTTAATATGCACCAATATCAAAGAGACAATAATTAGCACTATAGTTGTTATGGTGCTTGCCATATAACTTCCGTAAATGTCATATCTGATTGATTCCGGAAGTACACACAGCCAGATACTTCCTGTTACCTTTCTGATCGTTGCAAGAGCAAAGCTAAGCCCCATAACTGTGATAGTAAATCCAAGAAAGCTCTTTCCATACTGATGTACACCGGGAATGAAAAACAAAGGCAGATGCCACAGCGCCCAGATAATCCCGGTCACAAAGGCTGCTATAGAAAAACCAAATTTTTTATCCAGTTCGGGAAATGTTATATATCTCCAGCCGGCTTCCTCCAGACCGCCACCGATAAGCATTATCGGAAGCATCAGAATGATCATATATATCGGCGCAGCCTTTTCATATCCTCCGATCAGGCTCATAAGCAGTGAATGTAAAACTGCAAGTGCTATTACAAGAAGATATGATAATATATTTTGTTTAAAATCAAAGACATGCCTCAGCCAGTCCTTAAATCCTGTCACTTCGTTATTATT